>NZ_JBPJZH010000019.1:0-1965 GCF_051216715.1 Variovorax restrictus | reverse complement strand
CCGGGCAATTTCCATCATTCGAGCGGAGGCACCAGGCACGCGCCGACGCAGCGCCTCCAGGCCTTGTGCGTATTCCTCAGTGAGCTGAGCCCAATCAGAAAACTCGTTTCCAAGTGCAGGGTTAGCTTCGTAGTTCATGTCTCGGTCCGCTCGTATGTCGATGAAACGAGTGTATGTGAACATTTCACATTCCCTGCGGACTTGGCAGAAGGATGAGCCGCAGGCGTGAGGTATTGCACAGCCTCCGCCCCCCGCGTTATTCGAATGATCTTTCTGTACAGGTGGAGCGCTGCAGTTCGCGTGACTTATTACCGGCCCTCGCAGCAATATGAATACTTTCGTTTCGTCAATGCATGTAATTAACTAGAATTGATTACATGAACTCATCGAAAGAGCAGCAAGACTGGGACACCAACTACGGATGGTGGACTGACAAGCCGGAGAGAAACGCCCGACTTGGCTCCAACGCAGGTCGCTACCCTGCTTCTGTGAACAGGAGTGAGCGCGTGTGGAGTGAAGCCGCCTTGGTTGTGGGGCTCGCTCTGTCGCTCGTGCTTTCGCTCGTGTCGCTCGCCTCACGCTAGATACCCATCACTGGATGGGCGGATGCCCTTCCTCCGTTCATCCGATTGCACAAGCGCTTCAACCCAGTGCGCCCGATAACCATAAATTCTTCACAAATGTGACATTGGCACATGCGTAAATAGGCGTCTTCGCGTGAAATGCAGTGGAGTCCAAAACGGCGGTATGCATGGCTTGGACACCCACTACGCAAGGACACACACGTGAAATTTGGCAGCTTGAAGATTGGCATCCGTCTGGGCATCGGCTTCGCCTTGATGTTGTCCCTCATGACCTTCACCGCGGGCTTTTCAGTACTGCAGCTGAAATCGGTCGCAGCGGCAGTCGACGAGATGGACACGGCGGCTCATCGGGCTGAGCTGTCGCAGCGCTGGGTCTCCGGGATCGTTGCCAACGGGATTCGCACCGTGGCACTTCTCAAAGCCACTGCACAGGCAGATGAGGAGTACTACGCAGGACAAATGGCCAGCCAAAGCGCCGAGGTCAACAAGCTGCAGGCCGATCTGCAGGAGACGGTCGTGTCTGCTGAAGGGAAGGCTCTCATGGACGAAGTGGCCCTGCGGCGCGAGACGTATACTAAGGCGCGCGCAGAGCTCATCAAGCACAAGAAGGACAGAGGCGCAGAGGTTTCGCCTGCTGAGTTGGATCAGCTCACGAAAAGCAAGATCCTGCCGGTACAAGAGGCCTACATCGCTGCCGTCCAGAAAGTGGTCGCTCGCCAAGCCGCCCTCCTTGCCTCCACGAGTACGAAGGCTGATGCAGATGCAGCGGTCGCCGAACGAACGGTGCTCATCCTTGCAGCCATCACGTTGGCGATCGGCGCCCTGCTGGCATGGCGACTGGCCCGTAGCATCACGGTTCCGATCGCTGAGGCTCTGACGATCGCGCAGACCGTTGCTGCCGGTGACCTCAGCAGCCGCATTGTTGTCAGAAGCCAGGACGAGACGGGGCAGCTGATGAGTGCATTGCAGCTCATGAGCGAGAACCTCTCTAGGATCGTCGGCGAAGTCCGCCATGGCAGCGACACCATTGCCACAGCTTCCAGTCAGATCGCCTCTGGAAATCAAGATCTATCTGCACGCACGGAGGAGCAGGCCAGCTCGCTGGAGGAAACGGCCGCGTCGATGGAACAGCTGACCTCCACGGTCAAGCTCAATGCCGACAACGCCCGCGAAGCCAACCAGTTGGCGGTCTCCGCTTCCGAGGTCGCCGTTCGCGGAGGCGCCACCGTGAGCGAGGTGGTCGAGACCATGGGTCTGATCAACGCATCGAGCAAAAAGATCGTGGACATCATCGGTGTCATCGAAGGCATCGCGTTCCAGACGAACATCCTGGCGCTCAATGCTGCCGTGGAGGCGGCGCGGGCAGGCGAACAGGGGCGTG
>NZ_JBPJZH010000018.1:0-2279 GCF_051216715.1 Variovorax restrictus | reverse complement strand
AAGGTATCGGCTCCGCGCATCGTCTGGGGTCTTGGGTTGCAACTGTCGGTGGTGTCAACTTCCAACGCTTGAGGGCTGTCGCGCGCCGACTGGGAGAGGTATTTCAGCACCCTGCTATGCCGCAACTAGCGCATATCGATGCAGAATGCACACGAATCCACGAAAAAGAGCTTGTGGGCTCTTAACACGCGGATTTACAATAATCGCACTGACCACTTTCGACTACATATTCTTATGGCCAAAAAGCTAATCGACGACCTGATCGCACAGCGTGACGCTCTTGACGCGAAGATCCGTGAGGCGCAGTCCGGACGCGCCAATGCGCTGAAGACGATCAGCGGCCTTGTAGCGTCGTTCGGGCTCAAGCCTGAGGATATTTTTCCAGGCAGCCCTGCTTCCCAGCCAAGCGCGGGAAGCACTCCGCCTGCACGTACGCGGAAAAGCTCCGCTGCTGCGACTTCTCGCGCAAGCGCGCCGGCGCCGAATATCAGCGTTTCCGACGCACACGCCAAGACGGGCCGCAAGCGCAAGACCACGACGCGCCCGCTGCCTCCAGACGGCAAGATGCCGAACGCCAAGGTCCCGATGAAGTACAAGGATCCGAATTCGCAGCTGGCCTGGAGCGGCCGCGGCAAGCGACCGAAGTGGATTCAGGGCCAAGACCTGAGTCATTTCCTGATCAAGAAGTAACCAGTCCGCGCCCTCGAAAGGGCCCGCAGCCTCACAGGTTGCGGGCCCTTTTTTTTTCCTCATGCGCCGCTCCACACGCACGAGGTTGGCGTTGTTGCCGTCGGTGCTCGGAGTCTTCATTGCGCGGCTCGCGCAGCCCTGCGGCGCTCTAAGAATTTCAGAAGAACGTGGTCGATTTCCGCGCCAGCATCCCTCGTTATCGCAGGCGTCGTGGGACGCGAGGAGCAAGTGGCTGGAAACGTCGCGGTGGTGTCGCATACGGGGAGCGCCCGCTTGTCGGCCGCTGCCGGTCGACTCGCCGCTGCGCAATCGAGGCAACGCTCCTGGAACGTTTCTTCCTGCAGCTTTGGGTCCTGCGCCGGCGCTGCGTTTGCGGCCAAGGTCGATGTCGATGTCGCCAGCACTAGAACGCCAGCACAGGCCCGCACCGCGGCCTGCAGCGCGGAAGCAAGGCGGGCAAGAACGGCAGGCTCTGCTGGCGACACTTTCGCTGCCGGCGCAGGATCGGCTGAGATCTGCCGACCCCACTGCAAGCCCGACGATGAACCGTGCCCGATCGCGCGTGCCAGGCGATCGCTTCTGGTGGACGCATAGCGCAACACGCGTAGGCTTGGGGTCATTACGCAAGTATACCCACAGGTCGATTATTTGGGTAGGACTTCGCCGATTAAGAGTACAAACCTACATGCCCGGAAGGCTGGAGCGCAGCTCTGCTCCATAATTCATCCACCAAACGTTGGACCACTCTTGAAGAACAGATACTTCCCGCAGGCGTTCCGCACCAGTCGCCCGTACTTCAGCAAGTCGTCGGTGGCCGCCCTTCTGGGTTCATTCACGCACGGCGGCTTGAAGGTCGGGACCGACGCGTTAGTTGGGTCGATCGCAAGCGCGGCGACTGCTTGCGGCGTCCCACCTGACCAACTCCTCCGCCTGAACTTCTTGCCCAACGAGACTGCCATAGCGCAGACGATGTTGCAGCTCGAGCTCGATGGCACGCCTCTGTACGATCTGGCGCCCGCTCTGGTCGAGGCGCTCTCGCACTCGGATCCTGGTGACATGTGTCTGTCTGACCTGCGCGCACCAAACCGCGCCTACTACATGCACTGGGGCCCTCAGCCTGACATGCTCCTGCATGGTCAACACCCGGTCGAAGGCGCAGTTGTGCTGACCTCCGAGACGGACTGGCGCATCGTGCTGACTGCCCGCACATCTGACTCCTGGCTGATGCCGCTGAAGCGCGATAGCTTCGTTCTTCGTTTTCCCGAAGCAACGCTGGGGCTACCGTTCGACCAAGCTGTCGACCTTGCGATCGATGAGGATCGCGCTGATTACTTGCGAGCTTTCAATGCTTCCCGGCAGGAGATCGCGGCCACTGTGACAGAGCTAGACCAGTTCGAACGCGACCTGGCCGTCAACAGGCCAGTCCTCAAGCGTGCTCTCCAACTGGCCGCAAATTCAATGGCTTACCTGGTGGTTCTGTCGCAGTAACGGCCCCGGGTAGTCTTGGGTAGATGAAATCCGAGACCCTGTCGATGATCAAATCCCTGAAGAAGGTTATCAAGCGCATGCACTACCCGTTGGAAGTCATG
>NZ_JBPJZH010000017.1:0-2654 GCF_051216715.1 Variovorax restrictus | reverse complement strand
GGCCTTCAGCTCGACGCGCGCGCCGTGATCGATCACCATCCCGAGGCGGACGAGCTCTTCCAGGATGACCCGGTAGTGGACGTTGCCGCGGCTGCCGATCCAGGCCATCGACTCGAACGAGGGCGCCTTGTCCTCGCTCATCGTGGGCAGCGTGCGCAGATCCTGGTTGTCGGTGGCCATCTCGAGCCAGACCGTCAGCGTTTTCGACGCCGAAGAGAGTTCGGTAGGCGCCAGTGGCTCGCGCGGCGTACGCACCCTCGCCGTGACGGCTTTCCGGTTGATCCCGGTCGTGATCGAGAGCTGGCTGAGGTTCGGACGCACCCCCTTGGACTCCCACGACCTCTGCGCCTCCTCCAGCAATAACTCGTTGAGCAGCTCCTGGAGATGCGGCTGCTTCAAGCCTAGACCCATAGCCAGTCTGACGACCGGACGCAGCACGCGTGCGCAGGCAGACAGGGCCAGGGCGAGTTGATTCATTGAGTGATCAGATTGTCGCTTGCGGTCGCCGGGTCTCAGTAGGAAAGGGATGTGTTGTGCCGGCCGGTGCGCAGTTCAAAGCTGGAGAGCATGTGGACTGCTCGCTCGAGCCAACTCATCGCAGGCTGCATCGGCAGTCGAGCAGGTGCCTGGTGCACAGGAATCGGCGGGATGCCCTGCTGGCCCACCACAGCCGAGTACTGAGTCATCAGCCGGGCAATTTCCATCATTCGAGCGGAGGCACCAGGCACGCGCCGACGCAGCGCCTCCAGGCCTTGTGCGTATTCCTCAGTGAGCTGAGCCCAATCAGAAAACTCGTTTCCAAGTGCGAGGGTGGCGTCATGGTTCATGTCTCGTCGTGCAGTCGTATGTCGATGAAACGAGTGTATGTGAACATTTCACATTCCCTGCGGACTTGGCAGAAGGATGAGCCGCAGGCGTGAGGTATTGCACAGCCTCCGCACCCCGCGTCATTCGAATGATCCTTCTGTACAGGTGGAGCGCGGTAGTTCGTGTGACTTATTACCGGCCGTCGCAGCAATATGAATACTTTTGTTTCGTCAATGCATGTAATTAACTAAAATTGATTACATGAACTCATCGAAAGAGCAACAAGACTGGGACACCAACTACGGATGGTGGACTGACAAGCCGGAGAGAAACGCCCGACTTGGCTCCAATGCAGGGCGCTATCCAGCTTCTATGAACAGGAGTGAGCGCGTGTGGAGTGAAGCCGCCTTGGTTGTGGGCCTCGCTCTGTCGCTTGTTCTTTCCCTCGTGTCGCTCGCCTCACGTTAGGCAGCACTCATGGCGTGGGCCGTTGACGTCCTTGATGCACCGGTAGCGCCCGCTTCAACCAGCGCTGTAGCCGAAAGCTGTAAATTCCCCAAAAATGTGACATTGGCACATGGATAAATAGGCGTCTTCGCGTGAAATGCAGTGGAGTCCAAAACGGCGGTATGCATGGCTTGGACACCCACTACGCAAGGACACACACGTGAAATTTGGCAGCTTGAAAATTGGCATCCGTCTGGGCATCGGCTTCGCGCTGATGTTGGCGCTCATGACCTTCACCGCAGGCTTCTCAGTACTGCACTTGAAGTCGGTCGCGGCGGCAGTCGATGAAATGGACAAGGCAGCTCATCGGGCGGAGCTCTCGCAACGCTGGGTCTCCGGGATCGTTGCCAACGGGATCCGCACAGTGGCACTCCTCAAAGCCACGACGCAGGCAGACGAGGAGTACTACGCAGGACAAATGGCCAGCCAAAGCGCCGAGGTCAACAAGCTGCAGGCCGATCTGCAGGAGACGGTCGTGTCTACTGAAGGGAAGGCCCTCATGGACGAGGTGGCTCTGCGGCGCGGGGCGTACACCAACGCGCGCGCAGAGCTCATCAAGTACAAGAAGGAAGCAGGCGCAAACGCTTCGCCTGCCGAGCTCACTCAGCTCACCGAAAGCAAGGTGCTGCCGGCACAAGCAGCCTACGTCGCGGCCGTCCAGAAAGTGGTCGCTCGTCAGGCTGCTCTCCTTGCCTCTACGCGTATCAAGGCTGATGCAGATGCAGAGGCGGCCGAACGGACGGTGCTCATCCTGGCAGGCATTGCACTGGCGATCGGCGCCCTTCTGGCATGGCGTCTGGCCCGTAGCATTACGGTTCCGATCGCTGAAGCGCTAACGATCGCGCAGACCGTTGCTGCCGGTGATCTGAGCAGCCGCATCGATGTCAGAAGCCAGGACGAGACGGGGCAGCTGATGAGTGCATTGAAGCTCATGAGCGAAAACCTCTCCAGGATCGTCGGCGAAGTCCGCCATGGCAGCGACACCATTGCCACAGCTTCCAGTCAGATCGCCTCTGGAAACCAGGATCTATCTGCACGCACGGAGGAGCAGGCCAGCTCGTTGGAGGAAACGGCTGCGTCCATGGAACAGCTCACCTCGACGGTCAAGCTGAATGCCGACAACGCTCGCGAAGCCAACCAGCTGGCGGTCTCCGCTTCCCAGGTCGCCGTTCGCGGAGGCGCCACCGTGAACGAAGTGGTCGAGACCATGGGTCTGATCAACACATCGAGCAAAAAGATCGTGGACATCATCGGTGTCATCGAAGGCATCGCGTTCCAGACGAACATCCTGGCGCTCAATGCTGCCGTGGAGGCGGCGCGGGCAGGCGAACAGGGGCGTG
>NZ_JBPJZH010000016.1:0-6739 GCF_051216715.1 Variovorax restrictus | reverse complement strand
AACAGCTGGTCTTGAACGGTGCTCCGACCCATCATGATGCGTACCTCCGTCGATGACGAAGAACATGCAAACGGCGAGCCAACTACTGCGATTCGGGCGAGTTTTTCAACACAATCGGCCAATAGCGGACATTCGAGCCGCTGCACAATTCAGCTGACGCAGCTAGCTAAAGAGGATTGAAGCAGCATGAAGGCAGATCAACGCGAAATGTTCGTCGGTACTTTGAAAATTCGCTTCGAACAACACATGAGCCGACACCCGGGGCTCGACTGGGCTGGCGTTGATCGTCGCTTGCAAGGCAGCCCGCATAAGCTGAAGTCGCTCCATGTGATGGAGACGACCGGAGGAGAGCCCGATGTCATCGGCGCTCCAAACGATGATGGCGAGTACCTATTCTGCGACTGCTCTGCCGAAAGCCCGCAGGGACGTAGGAGCCTGTGCTTCGATGCCGAAGCATTGAATTCCCGAAAACAGAGCAAGCCAAAGGGCAGTGCAATCGACGTTGCTGCCGTCATGGGCGTCTCTCTGCTGACGGAGGAGCAGTATCGCGTTCTTCAGGACTCTGGTGAGTACGACTTGAAGACATCCAGCTGGGTGGCAACCCCGCGCGACATCAGAAAACTGGGCGGCGCTCTCTTTTGTGACAGACGCTACGGCAAAGTTTTCGTCTATCACAACGGAGCTGAGTCTTACTATGCTGCGCGAGGATTCAGAGGCGCAATAACCGTCTAGGCAACAGCCAGAGGGTGGCAGGACCGATGTTCACCTCCGCGGTAGACCTTGGTCAGAAGCGGATATTCCTCAGCGTATGCAATCGAGGCCCCTTCAGAGGCACGTGGCAGTGCGCCTTGTCCTTACGCGGACTCAGCCGCGCATCACTTTGCGTCGACGCGAGCGAGCGAGCTCGGTGCAACGCGGAGCGCGTCGCTCGCTGCCTTCCAGGCCGGGTCTGCCGGATTGAGGGCTGTGCGCAGATATGCCCAGGTCAGTCGCGCCACCGCCTCCACACGCGCCGGGCTTTCGTCGGTCGTCTCTGCCGCGTCGTAGCCAGAAATCCCCCCAAGGATGTGCTCGCCTCCGAGCACGGTGAGCAGGTCCTTGGGGCTGGGGCTCAGGGTGTACGCGCCGACCCGGTATTCGGCCTGGTCGGAGAACATCGGGTTGACGTCCCGGTCGCCGACCACTACGAGCGCGGGCGCGGTCATCGCGGAGAAGTCGAGCGTGCGGAGGATCGGATAGCGGTCCCGCGCGGCCCCGGTCAGATACGTTGGGTTGCCCGGCCCCGCGATGATGACGCCGGCGGTGATCCGCAGGTCGCGCAAATCGACCACCGAACCGTCGGCGTCGGTGACGCGCTGGCCGAGCAGCATCCCCGCCGTCATGGCGCCCAGCGAGTGCCCCGCTACAGCCACCCGACTTCGGTCCATCCGACCGCGCAGCCCCGGAACGGCCTCCTCGATCGCATCAAGCGCGTCGAGGATGCGCGTCATGTCCTCGGCGCGAGAGCGCCAGAAGAGCGCTCCCTCGGGTCCGTTTGCGTCGACGACGCCGCGCAGGGTGGCCGACGACAGGTGCGTCGGCTGGATGACGACAAAGCTGCGCGCGGCCCAGTAGCTCGCCAGCGGGCCGTACCCGTTGAGCGATGACAGGTTGTTGGACGTCCCGTGTCCATGAGAGAAAAGGACGATTGGAAGATCATGGCCGGTCACCGGTGCGGACACCCGCACCTGCAGCGGAACGGCGCGCCCCGGCGCCGGCAGCACGATGGGGCTGACGGACACGACAGGCACCGGTGCGACGGACGAGATTGGGACGATGGACAATAACGATGTGGACATGAGACGGTTCTTTCAGCGGTTGGGTATCGGTTGGGCTCGCACCGCCATTAACGGTGCACTCGAACATGCAAACGATACCGTCCACAGACAAGACTGAATAGAATGCAGAGTCCGACATTCGTGTTTGATAGTCCAGGAATGATCGACCCGCTCACTGAGGTCGTCACGCTGCTTCGCCCGAGCGCTCCGTTCGCGAAGATGGCCACTGCCGCCGGAAAATGGATCGCGCGTCGCGCGGAGACAGGACGCCCATTCTTCTGCGCGATCGTCGCGGGGACAGCCCGGCTGACAGTCGAGGGGCATGAGCCCCTGGTGCTCGAGCAGGGCGGCTTCGTCCTCGTTCCGGCCGCATTCGACTTCACGGTGTCGAGCCTTGAGCCGCCCGCGGACGGGAAGGAGACGGCGTATGTGTTCCGCTCCGACGGCGAGATTCGGCACGGCGACCCGAACGCGTCGCCCGATGTCCGGATGCTTGTCGGCTACTGCGTCTTCGCGTCGCCGGACGCGGGGCTGCTGGTGTCGCTGCTGCCGCAGCTTGTGCTTGTGCGCGGTGAGCCGACGCTCACCACGCTCGTGTCGCTCATCTATGCGGAGTTCCGCGCCCGGCGCCCTGGGCGCGACGTCGTGCTCGCGCGCCTACTGGACGTTCTCTTGATCGAGGCGCTTCGCTCGGCGCCGGGAAGCGCGGCATCGCCTGGCCTCGTCCGCGGCCTCGCCGACGAACGGCTGGCCGTGGCGATGCGGCGGATGCACGAGCAACCGAACGCATCGTGGACCGTCGCCGAGCTCGCGCAGGAAGCCGCCATGTCCCGGTCTGCGTTTTTCGCCCGATTCAGCCGACTCGTTGGCGTGACGCCGATGGAATATTTGCTCGGGTGGCGCATTGCGCTCGCCAAGTGCCTGCTCCGCGAGGGCGTGACGGTCGGCGACGTCGCAGAGCGCGTCGGCTACAGCTCGGCCAGCGCATTCAGCGTTGCATTCACCCGAAACGTCGGCCGTGCTCCCGCGCACTTCGCACGCAGCAATCGTTAAGCGGTGGTTGCTCTCCGCTGTCAAAATCTGCGGCCGAATTGTCAGGTTCATCAATAGACGGATTGGATGCCAGCTTCGCAGCAGATTGAACGTCCGCGATTGCGAGAATCCAACTTCTGCCTTGGCCCAAAGCAGACAGTGGCGCAGCGCGTAGCTTTTAAGTGATCTCGAAGTCCGAAAGGGACTTTCCTGCGGCCAGTGCTTCCGTGACCCAGCGCGGCTTGCGTCCCCGGCCACCGGACCAAGCTTCACCAGCAGGGCCGCGATATTTCACTTCGGCGCTTGACTTGATCGATCGTGCCTTCGGTGCACGGCTCGAGAGCTTCAGATCCGAAGCGGTCAACCCATACTCCGCAATTTTCTTTCGAATTTCATCAATGACCCCGGCGCGCTCCTGACTACGAAAGTCCTCCGCTTGCTTTTTCAGCTGTGCGAGCTGCTCTTCGTTCTTCTTGATTTCTGCATTGATGTCGGCGAGAGAGGTAGCCATTTGAAACCCAGTATGAAAGGCGATATAATCCAACGAATTGACCCAAGGGTCAAGTAGGGTAGGGATGACTCTTACAATAATCTTCGAGATTTTTTTGAAAAGCGCCTAAGCGCACCTGCTGCCTGCACGCAGGCGTGCCCAACAATCCTGCGTGAATGTCCGCGGGCTCGAAAGATTCATTGTGAAAGTGATTTTTGTTCGTCACGGCGAAAGCGCCGGCATCTCCAGCTTCGACCTTTCGAAGCTTAAGCTCACCGCTCTGGCCATGCGCAAGCTGCAAGCACGGCGCTCATCTGGCAACAGCGCTCCACGCTCATTGCGCTGTCGCCATATCTACGAACGCATCTCACAGCACAGCCGAAGATCGACCGTTTTCCTGATGTGCCGGGCGAGATCCTTCCGATGGAAGAGTTCACCTACCTGGAGCCCAGCCTCTGGAATGGGACGGCACGCCAGACACGGCTGCCGCACATCGAGTTTTGTGGGCTTGCCGATCCAGCGGTCTGCGACGGCCCCGGGGCTGAGAGCTTCCAGACCTTGCTGGATCGCGTCAGCAGCACCCTGGCGCGCTTTGAGGCCTTGCCGTCGGACGCGCTGGTCTATGCTCTTAGCCACGGGCAGTTCATGCAGGCCGTCCGGCAAAGCTTGCTGCACCCGAGTTGGACGGCTCAGCAGAAGATGGCCCACTTCAGGGCCTTCAACACCCAACATCCAGTCCTGAATGCGGACCAGCTGGAGGTCAGCTTCGAGGCTGACCGCTGGTCGACGCGAGCCGTCTAGCGCGGCAGAGAAGGGAAGGTCCCGGCAGGCCTCACTTGGGAACGCTCACAGGCCCGTTCAACTTTGATCCCAGGCGTCAATTGTTATTAGAGCATCCGGAGAACACCGAGCGTTGTTCGCTGGACGCAGATTGATTTGGCCGGACCAGCCGGCGGGGGTCACGTACTCCTCGCCTGGATCGGTGCCCACCACCCAAATTCCCTGATGCGTCGGCAGTCAGCGAGTTAGCACCGGCAGCACATCCCAAGCCTAGGCGATGAACCGCCACGGATACAACGGTTAATGCAATGTTATTGCGGTGCTGATTGAACCCTCATCGCCCTTTTCTCAATCAACTAAAGCGCTTGTCTCATCGAGCAAACGAAGCTTGAAGTCAAATAGTTCCCCTGCGCACGCATTGATTTTGGCGGAATCTTAGTACTGCGAAGTACGGAATTTCTGCATTGGTGATGCCTATAACGGATCGCCCCGCACGAGGACATTGCCTCCGTTGAAGCGAACTTCACATTGCTCCTTGAAGTCGAGCAACCTGGTAGCCTGATTGGCAGCGGGACCGAGGAAATACTGGATCGCATCCGTTTCATTCGTCCAAGTCGTTGCCACTAGCTTGGGCGGATCCGACTCAAGATTGACCGCGGCATAACGACCAATATCGTGGCGATAAAACCCCACTGGGATCTCTATGCCTTCTTTCTCGCAGTATTTTTCAATTCGCGCCTTGTAGCGTTCGAACATTCGTTCTCCTTATCTCACGTGAGCACTGCGAAGCCAGCAGCGTCGAGATATGCTCTATCGCTTCGCGCACTTACGCCAGCTTTATATTCAGGCGCACCGAGCGCTTGAAGCATCTCGGTTTTCAACTTGGAAACGCGGGCCAATCCGCTGGTCCGTGACCATCTTTGAATATTCGATAATCCCAAAGCTCCACGCCTCACGCCACGTGGCATAGCCATGAATTCCCGATGAGAGCTCTTCCCAAACTATCGCGTCGTCCTTGCTTTCCAAAATGATCCAGTAAAACTCCCCGGGCTCGGGTTCGTCGACGGCAAGTGCGAGTTTGCGAAGTTGATTCATGGCATCAATTTGTCCATCGGGCTGCGCGGTACGTTGACGAAGACTGGGTCGGTCGCATCAGGGGTACTTCAGGATTGAAAAATATGTGAATAATTCACAGCTTCCTATCTTTGTCGCACTGTGGTCGTAAGACAAACGCCAAATCTCTTGCCTTCGCATACCGATACATGTGCACCGTGCGAGGGCAGCCGATCAACTGCGCTACGAGGCCGCAGCGGCGCGGCGGCTGGTAGCCTTTGATTGCGGATGTTGGCGGTGAAGAATTCGAGCGTGCGATCCGCCGCTGCACGTGTCTTCCGACGCAGCCTTTCCTAGGCCTGTGATCTATTGCGTGGCGCAGGTCGCGGGTGCCTTGTTCACTCCCGGCTTGGCCACTTCTCCCAGCTGTTTTTGCAGTGCCAAGTTGACGCCGGCTGGCGTCAACCCCCACACCGTCATCGGCTTGACCAGGGTTCCTTGCCTATAGCTCATTCCAAAGGGCGCTTCGGCGTGAACCAAATGCGCCGCCAGCAGGACGCAGCTGCACTCGATGTCGTCGACGTCGATGAGGGACATCGGGCCGGCCGCTGCCAGCCTCTTCAACAATCGAATCGGCAATGCCTCAGTCATCTCGACAGCTCCGTCGGTGACGGTTCAATCGAAGGTGACCTGGGTCGCGATCAGCACGTCATTGACGATGCGAGCCCCGGCAATGCTCACCTTGGTTCCGTTTCCAAGGCCCGCCGCTGTGCCGTTGACGAACTGCGCGCCACTGGCGTCGATCGCTTGTCCCTTGACCTTGAATTCGGCCAAGGACTTGAAGGCGCCGACGGTTCCCTTGGCAGTGAAGGATGCAGTGTTGACCCCGCCAGGGGTTTTCTTGATCTTGATCTTCGTTGCCACGAGCACGCCGTTGCTCACGGTGCCTGCGACATCGAGTTCGACGCCATTGGCGATCGCAGCGGCAGGGCCACCCGAAACCTGAGCGGATGAAGCATTCACCGGGGTGCCGAGTATGCGGAAGTTGGTGATCGCGCTGAAGTCTGTCACGACCCCGCCAAGCTGGCGTCGCGTTCCATCGCGCAGGGAGACTGGATACCAAAGCTCGACGGAGCTCGCCTGCAGCAGGCCCGATGAGGGCGCCGCGCTCGCTCGGACGCGCACATTCACGCCGCCCACGGCCGCGGGAGGTAGCGTGGTCTGGCTGAAATCAATGGTCAGGCCACCGAGCAGGAACCTGCGGTTGGCCAGGTCGAGGTTCTGGACGACGCCTGAGAGGATGGGCGCGCCAGCGGCCACTTGCTCGATGCGCGTCGCGCGCAGCAAGCCTGGTCCGGCGGGCAAGCCCCACACCTGAACCGTCATGCCAGGAGCAAGCGCGCCAAGGCCCAAGACGTTGCCCCAAACCGTTGTCGCGTCGGTGGTGATTGTCATACCGAGCACAACCAGGTTGCCGTTGCCCAAGTCGATCGACGTGATCACGCCACGAGCATCTGCGGCCGACTCGACCTCGGTGGCCTGACCGGCTGTGAAGTCCGCATTCGTC
>NZ_JBPJZH010000015.1:0-7761 GCF_051216715.1 Variovorax restrictus | reverse complement strand
ATGGACTGCCGCCAATGCCAAGCCTCGTCCGCAGCAGCGAAGTTTTACTCGTTAGCTTTCTGAGGGAGATGCCCGCCGCACATTTGCTCGTGCTGGCGCCGCTATTGCGACAGAACCGCTTCGCTTCGCTGCCTACCTGCCGGAAAGTTCTTGAATACCTTGAGAGTTTGAACACTGTTTCGCCCTTTGCCGCGAAGGCACCCAGAAGTTCGGCGAACTTCTGGGTGCAGCTCAAAACCGGAGTGGTTCAGTCCAGTAGCGAGCGGCCGTGCAACTCAACGCCCTATCACGCTCGACAACGCCTGTTCGACATGAGCCTTGGCCTTACGCAGCGAAGGCACAGAACCTGCCAAATACAGGCGACCACTGGCGCCGACCATGCTGCACTCCACGAGTGTGAGTTCTGGTGCTGCCTTTTCTGCCTCGTTCCCCATGTAGGCACCGTACAAGGCCGGTGCCACTTCCATGAGCAGCAGACTCTGCCCAGGGAGCACCATGTTGGCCTGGCGCGTGCGGTTGATCAATACAGCGTGCTGATCGGTGATGTCCTCAACGACGTCCGAATACAGCAGCTGAGGCTTGAGTTGATCCTCCGCCTTGGTGCCCAGACCGTCAAGGATCGCCTCCTTGGCACGATGGAGCGCCGCCTCATCGTGCCCATGAAGCTCGAGCACGCCGAATTGGCGTTCGACGGCCAAGATGCCGGGCTCGAGCTCAGGCTCTTGCTTGAGCGCGCGGTCGACAATGCGTTGAATCGCCAGTCCCGGTGCGATCTCGACCAGCAGCGAATGCATGCCTTGCATTGCCACATAGCCGCGAGCGCCCACGGGTGAGCTCATCCACGAGGCGAACTGGGGCTGCAGATCGGTCAACGTCAGGCAGACCCGCATTTCGGCCGCGGGGCGCGATGGTGGAGCCGCTGGTGCGGCTTTCGTTGCTGTCGCCATTCGGTGTTACCGAGCTTATTGCCCGTCGAATGCCTTCAGCACATCGCTGTGTGGGCGTGGAATCACGTGCACCGAAACCACCTCGCCCACTGCGCGAGCAGCTTCGGCGCCAGAGTCGACGGCTGCCTTCACGGCGCCAACGTCGCCCGTCACGGTAATGGCCACGAGACCGCCGCCGACTTCCTTGCGGCCTGCCAAAGTGACGTTGGCGGCCTTGACCATTGCATCCGCAGCGGCGTAAGCAGCGACATAGCCCTTGGTTTCGATCATTCCGATAGCTTGAGACATGGTGTGCTCCAGTAAGTTAGTAAGGGTTGAGGAACAAGTGATGGGCAGGCCCGAAGACCGCCCGTTAGGAAAAAATATCATTTGGGCAGCGTTGATTTGCTGCCCTCGTCGAGTGAACCGATGATCAAGGCGTCGACCGGGACACGTTGCTGAGCCGGCCCAAACCATGCGGCGGCGGTTGAGCCCGTGGTGATGAGCACGCGCTCCCCTTCTCCGCAGCCCATCGGGTCATAGCAAACAATCACATCTTTAGGGTAATCAAGCTGTACCTCGATCAAAGCGCCAGAGGGCAACTCGGGCAGGCGCTTGCTCGCCCACAGGCGACCAATGACGGTTCCGGTCTTCATCGCTCAAGTCTCCTTGGAGATATGGACTGTGATGCCGCGCTGGCGCAGCACATCTCGCGCCAGCGGCGTGAGCACGCTGCGGGGGACCAGCCCGACGGTCGTGCAACCTGCCGGCAATGCCAGGACATCGCGCTCGGTGATCACGCCGCGCAGCAACGGACTGGCAGGCGCCGGCGTGGCCACCGCCGACTCCGCCTGTGGTGCTTGAGCAGCGGAAGTGGCACAACCGGAGGTTCCGTGTTGGAGACAAGCGCCACAGCAAGCGCCTGACAGTGCGGCCGGATCCACGCTCAGCTCGAATCGAAGCAACCCGGCGGCTGAGGCCTGCGCCAAAGCCGGACTGGCCGCTACGCGACGCAACAGATCCATCAGAACGCCCGCATCGTCCGAGGTCGTGATCTTGAGCGGCACCACCAGGGCCGTGCGGCCAGCCGGTGGTGCGTCACGGTGCTGCGTCAACAGCGTGCGCACCTGCCCGCGAAAGGCTTCCATGTTCATAGGGTGCCTCCCACAAACCCACGCAGTGTGGCTTCTGCGACCTGGGCCGCCGTGCGCACATCATCTGCGCTCCCAGCGAGATACAGGCGCCCGGCGGCGCCAATGAAGCGACAATCCACCAGC
Organism: Variovorax restrictus; assembly: GCF_051216715.1. NCBI lineage: Bacteria > Pseudomonadati > Pseudomonadota > Betaproteobacteria > Burkholderiales > Comamonadaceae > Variovorax > Variovorax restrictus. The sequence continues at coordinate 5,558 of NZ_JBPJZH010000015.1, read as the reverse complement.
TTGATGTTGGCGCTTTTCTCGGCTTCGTTGGCCGCGAGCAACGCGTAAGACGACGAGGTCATCTCCATGATGAAAAGCGACTCCCCAGGAAGCAGCATGTTGCCGGCCTTGGAGCGATTGACCAGGAAGGCGTGGTAGCCATCGACCCGATCCACAATCTTGGACGCCAGGATTTCGGGTTTGACGGTCGAAGCAGGCGAGACGCCCATGGCCTCCAGCACCGCGGCGCCGGCCGACTTCACGGATGCGGCATATTTCGAGTGAAACTCAAGATAGCCAAACTGTCTCTCGACCACCAGGCTGCCGGGTTTGACATCGTCGTGCTTGAGCGCCACGTCGGTCAACCACTCGATGTCCATGCCGGGCGCGACCTCGATGACGAGCGCGGCGTCATTGTGGCGCGGCAGGTAACCGCGCGCAGTGCTTCCCAGCAGGCACATCAGTTGTGGCTGCAGGCGGTCCAGAAAGATGTAGCTTCTTAGTGTCGACATGATGTATCTACGCGCCTGATCAGCGCGCGCGCTCCAGTTCTTCCGCCAATAAGTGCAACAGCTCCGCCCCTGCATCGAGGTTGGTCTCTCGACTTGGGTTCGAGGCGCGCGTAGGAGTCGTTGGGATCAGGTTCTCACGGCCGCGTGTGCCCAGCCAACCACCTGGCAAGGGGAAGGCCACCCGCTTCCAGTTCACGAGCATGTCCGCCCCGACGTTGCAGTCCACCGAACTCTTGCCTGCAAAGCCGGTGCCAATAGTGAAGGTAAATGGCAATCCCGTCTCGTCGCCGGTAGAGCCGAACACCGTACCGCCGTTGACGATGACCCGGTGGTAGTCCAGCGCGGCGCCAAAATAAACGGCTTGTTCGGCGCTGGCCGTATGGATGCCGGCGGTATGACCTGCGCCACTGTGCATGAGCATCATGCGTGCCACCGCAATGGCCTCGTCTACACCGTCGACGACCACCGCAGTCAGGATGGGCGAAAGTTTTTCGCGCAGCAGCGGGTGATCCACTTCGGGCTTCTCCAAAGTCAACACCAAGGCAGGCGTATCGCCTCCGACGACGAGGCCAGCACCGGAGGCGATCTCAGCCGCCGGGCGACCCACCACCTTGCCGTTGAACTTGCCGCCGGGCCACACATGCGCTTGCACCCTTGCCGCTTCGTCTGCGCTGCACATATACGCACCGCATGCCGTCAAGGCATCGCGCATGGCCGCCACGGCGGGTCGGTCGACCAGCAATACGCTCGGTGCCGAACAGGGGCTGCCGTGATCGAAGTTCTTATCCACTAGCAGCTTGGGCACCAGCGCGGCGATGTCAGCGCTGCGATCTACATAAACCGGCACGTTGCCGGAGCCGACGCCGATGGTCGGATTGCCCGATGCATAGGCCGCGCGCACCATCGGAGTCCCACCAGTAGCCACGATGAGGTTGCAGCGGGCATCGCGCATCATGGCGTTCGTCGCCTCCATCGTCGGCTGGGTCAGCATCTGCACCGCATGGGCCGGCGCACCGGCGCGTTGGGCCGCAGTTTGGATCTCACGCACGGCGTCACCACAACACTGCAAGGCCACCGGATGCGGGCTGAATACGATGGCATTTCGCGTCATGAGGGCCATCAAGCTTTTGAAGATGATGGTCGCCACGGGCGAAGTTGAGTTCGACAGACCGACGATCACGCCCGCAGGCCGTCCGATCTCGATGATGGCATGGGCATCGTCCCGGCGCACACCGCCCAGCGGAACGCCGCGCCAACCCTCCATGGTGCTCAGGCACGCCATGCGGTTCTTCAACACCTTGTCGGCCACCTTGCCGATGCGCGATTCGCGCACCGCCCATTCGGCATAGAACTCGGCCTTGGGCAGCAGCGCTGCCGCCACCGCTTCGGCCACCGCCCAAGCGGCCTCCGGGCTCATGTGGGCCAGTGCGTCGGCCGCCGTGCTGGCCTGGTTCAACAGGTCGCGTGTTTCCTGCAGAGCAGAGAGATCTTTGTCCATCTTGAGTAGGTCCGGCAACGTTCAACGAGCGGTGGCACGTGCCGCCACAGCCGCAAGATCCACACCGTCCAGAGCCGAGAAGATGGCCTCCATGGCCGCCCGCTCCTGCACACTGCTGGCTTGTAGACGGCTGCTGTCAAGCAGACCGCGCAGGCCATTGCTGCCGGAGACCGCCGGCGCTGCAGCGGCAGGCTGGGGGCCCAGCGTGGGCACGAAGCTGCCGCAGGTCATTCTCTGGCCAGCGCGGTAATGCGGCGCGTAGTCGAACACGGCGTAGTGCTGGGTGGCACTGTTGTCCCACATCGCGATCGAATCAGCCTCCCATTTGAAACGCACCATGAATTCGGGCTTCTTCACCCATTCATAAAGCATGCTCAACAGCGCCTCGGACAAGTCCGCGTGGATGCCCAGCAGCCGCTTGGTCCAGATACTGTTGACAAACAGGCTGCGCCGGCCAGTGACCGGGTGCGAGATCACCGCCGGATGAACCACGGAGGGGTTGTCCTTGATGGTCTTGCACTCGCGGTCGCCCAGCGCGGCATTCATCTCATCGGCCGACATCATCGAGTTCATCGCGCCGCCACCCTGCTGGGTCTGGTGTTTCTTGGCGATAAGCTCATAAGTGTTCCGGCCTCGAAAGGCCCAAGGCAGGTCGTGCTCAGCCTGCAAGCCCATCAGCAATTGCTGCATCCCGGAACCCAGCGCCTCGAAGGCGGCTCCGGTGCTCATCCACATCGTGTCGCCGCCGGTGGGTGGCAGGTCCGTCAAGCGCAGGATGGACACCATGTTGGGCTTCTTGCGAAAGGTGACATCCGTGTGCCAACGGTCCGTTTCAGGCGCTTCATTGCCTTGATGTGCAATGAGTTGAATGTGCTCGTAGTCCTTGATATGCGGAAAGAACTCATGCCGCTCCATTTCTCCGAATTTCGAGCCCAATCGAATGTAGCTGTCCGGCTTGAGAGCCTGCTTGCGGAAAAAAACCACGCTGTGAGTCCACAACGCGTGTTGGATCTCTTCGTACACGTCGTCGCTGCGGACATGGTTGAGATCGACACCGGAAATCGTGGCGCCGATGGTCGGCGTCGCAGGGGTGACTTGAATATGACGGTAATTCATGAGAAATACTCCTTTATTGCCAGTGAAGCAGACGTTTTTCGAGCCAAGTCATGAGGCGCACGACGGTCACGCCCAACAGGGCCAGGATCAGCAGCAACGCAAAGACGCCATTGATATCGAAAGTCGAGCCGAGGTACGCCAGCCACTGTCCAAGTCCGTGCTCGCTCGCGATGATCTCGGTGCCAACGACACCCAACAGCGCGTAGATCAGCCCCAATCGCAGGCCCGAGAAGATGACCGGGACGGCTCCCGGCAACGTGACCTGGAAGAAGGTCGTCGTGGCACTGACACCCAGCGTCCTGCACAGAGTCATATGGTCCTGACTCACCCCGCGGATGCCCGCCACGGTGGCTGAAAGCACGATAAAAAAGGTCAATGAAAAACCAACCGCAATCTTGCTGCCCAATCCGAGCCCGAACCACAGGATGAACAACGGCGCCAGAGCGATGCGCGGCATCACGTTCAACGCATTGAAGTAGGGATCGGCAAAGCACTCCAGCGCTGGCCAACGCACGAACGTCAGCCCCACGGCGAAGGCCGCTACGCTGCCCAGCACAAACGACGCCCCGACGCCAGCCAAGGTCCAGCCCAGATTGCTCCACAGTAGGGCGGTGGCAAAGTTGTCCCAGAGGAATCTGGCCACGCCGCTGGGTCTGCCAAAGAAGGTAGGGTTGATCCAGCCGCGCGCGGCCGCGATTTCCGTGAGGCCCACCAGTACGGTCATGAAAACCACGTGGAGCAACCCCCACTTGATGCGACTAACCTTCATGGTGTACCCACCCTGCTTCAAGGTGCGACCACAACGTCGCGTACAGCTCGTGAAAACGAGGACTCTTTTGCAGCTCCCTGATGGAGCGAGGACGAGGTAAATCGATCGGCACGTCAGCCACGATCCGACCAGGACGGGACGACATCACCACCACGCGGTCTGAGACCGCCACGGCCTCGGCCAGATCATGGGTGACGAACAACACCGTGTGCCTGTGCTTCTGGCACAGCCGCAAGAGCAGATCCTCAAGTTGCAGCTTGGTCTGCGCATCCAGCGCGCCGAATGGCTCGTCCATCAGCAACAAAGAGGCATCCATCGCGAAGGTGCGCGCAAGTGCCGTTCGCTGGCGCATACCGTGCGACAAGGCCTTAGGCAGCGAGTGCTCATAGTCGGCCAAGCCAACTTCTGCCAGCATGGCCTTCGCTCGCGCATTGGCCTCTTCGAGTGGCACGCCGCGCGCGCGCACGCCGAAGGCGGCATTTTCAAGCGCAGTACGCCAGGGAAGCAAGCTGTCGCGTGCCAGCATATAGCCGACATTGGCGTCGCCTTCGCGCGGTTGATTGCCGGCGACCGTAATGGAGCCCAAGCCGGTGTGTGGAACCAGGCCTGCGCACAGATTCATCAAAGTGGTCTTGCCGCAACCGCTGGGGCCGACGAGCGAGACAAATTCACCCTCAGCCACGTGCAGTGACACATCAGTCAACACCGGTGTGACACCATCGAAGCTCAGATGCAGCCCATCGACCGCGATGGCGGAACCCATGGAAGAGTGGGGCGTCGAGTCGCGCGAATCTACAGACATGATCAACCGTGCTCAACGGATAAGCAGCAGCTTGGAGGTGTCGATGACCTTGTCTATCTGCCCAGTGCGGTGCATGTATTCGGCCGAATATTGGAAGGCCTTCGGATTCAACCCGAACTTGTAGCCTGGCAAGGTGTTGCGCAATGACACCTCAAGCACCTTGTCGCCGTCGGGTCCATTGATCTTGAACGTATCCTGCGCCACCTTCATGATGGCGGCAAAGTTAGCCGGGTTCTGTACAAAATCCTCCGCTTCGCTCATCGCGCGGCGGAAAGCATGGATGGTTTGGGGATTTTTCTGAGCGAAATCAGCGCGCACGACGGACACGATGGCAGCGCCAGATAGGTCGACGATCTCGGCCGGCCCCTGCCCTTTGCGAGGGTCAACCACCATGCTGCAAGCCTTCGTCACTTCGCAAAAACCTTCCAAGGGTGCAAACGTCATGAGGCCGTCGACTTGTTTTTGGGAGATGGCAGGAAGCGCCGTATCGGGCGAGCCGACAGCGACGATCACGGCGTCTGTCGCTTTCATACCGGCACCCTTGAGCATGCTGATCATCTGGAATTCAGCGGCACTGCCGCGCGCCGTGACACCGACTTTTTTTCCCTTGAAGTACTGCATAACCTCCGGATAGCCCACGCCCCCGCTGGCTTTTTTCAGATCGGGCGTAGCCACCAGAAAGAAGTTGGGAGCGCTTTGCCCAGTCCCAATCACTTTGAGGGAGGCGCCCCTGTTAACGGCGTGTATCAACACCTCCGGCGGGGTTAGCAGGGTGCTGAAATACCTCTCCCAGTCGGCGCGCGACAGCCCTCAAGCGTTGGAAGTTGACACCACCGACAGTTGCAACCCAAGACCCCAGACGATGCGCGGAGCCGATACCTT
>NZ_JBPJZH010000014.1:0-15292 GCF_051216715.1 Variovorax restrictus | reverse complement strand
ATGGACTGCCGCCAATGCCAAGCCTCGTCCGCAGCAGCGAAGTTTTACTCGTTAGCTTTCTGAGGGAGATGCCCGCCGCACATTTGCTCGTGCTGGCGCCGCTATTGCGACAGAACCTACCTGGTCGCCTACCCCGATGACACGAGGTACGCCTGGCAGCCGGACGCGCCAAGCTCGATGCTCACGAAACTTGCGCGTGGTGAAAAGGAAGCCAAGCGCACAGCTTCGAAGTTGTCGAACCTCGGATTCCTGCAGGTCCACCGCGTTGGCTTGGACTTCCAACTTGCTTCGGATGCCTCAAGCCTGGCTGGTGCTGGCGTGGGGTTAGGAGGCGGGATGGAGCCGCATTGGCGCCGCGGTCATTGGCGGCACCAGGCGCACGGGCCCGAGATGAAGCTGCGGAAGCTCATCTGGATGCGCCCCACGCGAGTGCTGGGCGGGCCGAATCGAGGTACTAAATGACGGACGGGCCGTTGCACGAGGTCGTGGTGTCCGGTGATGGGGCGACGGTGTGGGTTAACGGGCCCGACGGATCCTGCATTGGTAGGTTCAGCAAGCGGTTCGGCATCGACGTTCATCACACCGGCACGCGCCAGGCCGAAGAAGGGGCTGAGTGCATTTACTGTACGCACGCGCCCGCAGGGCAGACAGAATGGGACACGTTCCGCGCCAAGATGTTGGAAGCACACGCGGTCGAACTTGATCCACAGGTCGTGGTCTTTGAGCAGCCCGGTGTTGCTCTGTCCACCAGGAAGGTGCGGCCGCGTTAGCTGTCCGGCGGCATAGGCCTAAGCCGCGGCGCGGATTCAGTTGCCGGCGGTGCAGTTGTCCAAGTAAAACCCTGCGTCTCCGTCCCCAGCAGGGTCGTAACCAACGAAGCGGGCCGTCACCTTCCCGCCCTTGAAACCCGCCGACATGGTCTTGCAGGTATAGATCCCGCCATCGTTCTTCGCCACGATGAACTGCGACTTCACCTTGCCGTTAGGCTTCAGCTGCACCGTAACAATCCCACCGAGGAGCCGCTTTGGCACTTCATCATTGCCGTCTTCCGATGCCTTGATGAGCGCTTTGTGCGTGACCGGGCGGCCGGCGCCCGGGGAGTTTGGTTGTTCGGAGTACATCTGTGCGCTGGCCGAAAGGCTTGCAAGCAGAAGTGCGGCGGCGATATAGGTGGTTCGTAAAGTCATGGGTCGATTTTTGCGTGTTTTTGACGACGCTCCAAATACCCGACTTTTTCCGCTCCGGACTGCCGCCGACAACGACCACTGAGGGCAGAACCCGAGAGCTGCACGTAGTGACGCTCCACGCATGAGTGCGAGACGTTGACCACGTAGAACAGACCTGTGCCGGCGCTTATTGCTCAGCAGGCCGTCTCAACCGGCTAGCAACATGCAACGACGCAGCCCGAAAGGATGCGAGCTCACGATCGAGGTCCGACATCGGCGTAGCCTTCGGCTCGAAAGCTTCGCGCGTAAACAGTTCAACCACGACGCGGTGGTCGAGCTTCCATCGTTCCATCTGTGCACGATGCACGGTGAGCTCAGTGCCCAGGATTGGGTGAGGCGTCGCCCAGGCGAATGGCACCGGCTCCCGCCGCTCATCGTCGGTCGACCCGGTGGCGTCGCGCGCTGTCATCCGAGCGCCCTGCCTTGTACAGCCAGGCTCTTCGCAAAAGCGCTCAGCGGCGATCGCCTCCTCGGTCCAATTGACGCGCCCCACCACGATGACGTCTCCGACTTTAGCGACGCATCCGAGGATGCCGCTCCCTGCCACATGGGTCGCTCGCTCGCGCGTGGTCCAGCGCCGCACCGTAGGGGGACCACTCGTACTAGCGGCGTCCATTGCCTTGGAAAGCCAAGGTGGGGGTTGCTGAGGTGCTTCCTCGATCCAACCTGTGACTCTGTGCACCCGGTCTTCGTAAAGGAAATGCGTGCCGACGTCAGGCGCCATGGCCGCGCTTGCGTCGCTCTCAGTCGACTCTCGGATCGCCCCGACGGTGTCGAGGTGTGCAAGAGCTGCGCAGGCACGTTGAAGGGCCGACTGAGGAGTGGTACTGGACGCCTTGAGCATTATCGAGTCCGATTATCTTCGGCCGATTTTATGCATTCCTGTCTTATTGACCAAATGTACACCGGTTCTGCGGAGCAGTGCTGTTTGCGCCCGCCCCCCCCTACTCGACTAGGTCGATTCGGACGCGATGGGCCGACGTCCGTCTATGAGTCGGGCGCGCGCCGCTCAGGGTCGCGGCAGTCCAGTGTCGCGTTGCTCCGCCTGCTCTTTCGCAAGATGCGCGCGAGCAAGCGTCCGCGTGCGAGCCACCATGGACTCGACGCGGGCCAGCGACTTTTCTAGGCCCTGATGTGCGTCCAACGAACTCAGCTCATCGTCGCGTATCGCGCGTACAAGACCGCGAACAAGGGCCGTCTCGAGGCCGTGAAGTCGGAGATCTGTGAGCGACCCTTCACCCACTCCCTCAGGGACCTTGGATCCCGGCCGTAGCTCTACCAGCACTTGGCTGAGCGCCTCGAGCATGACCTGCGCGACCCATAGTTGGCTGAGGAAATCGCGAAGATCACCCTTTGCCCACGACTTGCCCCCTGGGAGCGAGCCCGGAAGCTCGGCCACGTCTGTGGCGCGGTGAAGCACGTGGAGTTGTCGCTGCCTTACGAATGACATGAACGCGGGGCCGAACGAGTTCGGTTGCAGAACCTGGGCGAGCTTCGGGGCGTGCGGCCGATTCGGCATACCCGGACCCGTCAACAGCATGCAGTCGCCGTCGATCTGCGCGATCCTCGCAGCGGTCGCCTCTCGATCTGGGCCCGCGGGCAGCCTGGACAACTCTTGTTGAGCCTTCGCAAGACGCGCATGGAGAGCAAGCATCTGATCCATCTCCGCACGAGCGGTGGTCGGTACACCGGCCATGTCCCGAGCAGGCTGGGCAAGAAGGTGGACGAAGGTATCCGCGTGCAGAAGGGCAAGCGCAAACCGTGGCCCGCCATCGTCGTTCCCAACGAGGTACTCGCTGGCGAACTCTGACCAGTCACTGGTCCCTGTCATGGCAAGGAGAAGTCGGACGGAGAGGTCGTCCTTGCGTTGCACCTCCAAGCCACCCTGCCCGTCGTAGTTGCCATGAATGGCCAGGGACTCGAGCCGATACGCCTCGTTCGGCGTAACGCCGCTGGATTGGGGCTCGGGTTGCCGGCCGGCGCGGCGGGGGCGCACACTGACCACAAATCCCACAACTGGATCGCCGGGGTGCATCAAGTGCCCTGTGGAGGCGTCCTGCGCGTAGATAATGCCCATTGCTGACTCCGGTCGAGCGCGGCGAAGGCCCGCATCATTATTTAGATGAGCTGATTATCTCGGTTTGACGCGGGCGCGCCCCTTTCGCCCGCTGTATCAGCTTTTCTACCTCACGGTCGCGGGCCGGCACGCCGTGGGCTTGGCCTCTGCAATCGCGGGTTCCGGTCGAAAATCGACTCTGGCAGGCATGCGCAGCACTCCGCCAGGTCTTCAAGGTACAGGGCACGCTGGAACCCCTTGTCGCGCCATCCCTCCGATGCCGGCGGGCGGAAACGGTCACGGGGCTTGAGCCAATCCAGCCCTTGGGCCGCCCAGGCAAAAGTGCGTGTTCCCTGATACCCGAGCCTTTGGTCAACGGTCAAGCCGCGGATGTGAACCAATTGACCTGGGCCCAGCTGCTCTAGCAGAGTGATCAGCGGAGATCCGGGAACATGCTCGGAGGGAAGCTGGCCCGTTGCGTGGTATCGGACCAAAGCGGTGGGGTTGCGGAGTAAATGCTGGATGACGGAAGACTTCATGCGTCCATCGTATCGGTGGGGCCAGTTTTGCGCACTTTTGCGTTGATCCGCATCAAATATGGTGGTGTCCCCCCAAACCACACAGCATCACGCATTTCGCACGGTCGCAGGTCGCCAGGGCGCGTTGATTATGGTTACAGTCCGCACTCACAACGCAGCGGGCTGTCCGTGCATCACAAGCACCTCCTCCGAATTCAGGGACCCAACGGGGAGCCTTATCGGCTCGGCGCACCCATGCACTTGCACTACGGTGACGATGTCTACTTCGGCGTGGTCCATCCGACTACGTCTGTGGAGCCTGAGGGGATCGCCGTCCAAATTGGAATGTTCAATCCGTCAGCGCTCGTGGTCGGCGACCCGAGGCCATTGGGGCGGTGGCTTATGTATGAGATCTGTGACTATCTGGCCAGCGAGCATCCGGAGGTGGCGGCCATCGGCTTCTCGCTCGCGCGCCCGATGGACTTACTTGGTGCCCCTGCAGAGCAAGCGCTCGCGCGGGTCGCTGCATTGGAGCGCATAGGCGCGCGCGATATAACGGTAGTCCCGCGGAGTCACCTGCGTTTTCTGATCTGCGGTGTTTGGACGCCGACCCGGGCAAACATCGCCGCCTTACGCGAAGCGTTGAACGAACAGCGCGAGCTATTTGCGGATCTGGCCGTGGCCACCCCACCGAAGGCTGGACGCACCCTCCTTGATCGGTCTAAGACTTTGCTTGCCCGCATCAAGGCGTATCTTGCCTAGCGGTGTCCGAGTCGAACCGAGCGATAGCTGGTCAAGCTTCGACGGCAAGGCCCCCTGACATCCGGACAACCAGCTCGCAACCGCGAGCGGTTTGACCCACCTGCAGCTGGGCCAGCCAAACACCAGACCCCGTCCTGATTCGAGTCGGGCCGTAAAGGAAACCGCACTCGAGGATGCCAGGCGCGCATGGCCGCAGGGTGCAATGCCGACGCAACCCTCCAAGCGTTGAGATCTGAAACGGCTTACTAGAACTGTACGGATATCCAGTACAATCCAATGCGAGCTAAGCCGAGTGCAACGGGTCGGCGAGTGAGACCCGCACATCACAGGAAGGTGCGCCGCTTGCCAACGTTACACGGTCGGCCTGGTTGCCTGGTGCTGGTCAACGATCACCGCCGGAACGGCGCCCCGGGGGCGTGTTGTGCCTTTGAGTTCGGTCCATGAGCGGATGACCAGGTTTTTGTAGCCCAAGCGGGCCGTGATCGCATCGCGGAGCGCGGCGATATCCGTCCCGTACTCGATCCTCGTGCTCATGCTGATGGTGATGTAGACGCCGGCCGCGGCATGGACGTTGTCCTTGCTTGTGAAGAGCACGTGGTAGACGACCGCCGGCGAATCGGCTGAAGGCGGCTCGACCACAACCGCCTTCTTGCCAGCTGCGCTTGGCTCAACGGCGGCAGCGGCAAGCACGCGCTTCATATCGCTGAGCGTGAATGGCTTGCCAACGTGATCTTGGAGAGCAATTCGCAAAGATTCGGAAGTGACAGTGATGCTCATTGATTACAGCCTTGGCAAAAATGGGTCCGTCACATGCAGCGGTATTGACTATCGGCGAAGTCCGCGGCATTGTAGATCGCAAAGACACTAAGTCCGGTTTATAGCTATGAATTCACAGCCCTCCCCTGAGAAAGCAGGCGGAGCTCAGTCATTCGCGGTGGCGGGGGCCGGCTCGAAGACATTGATTATCGTTCGGGAGTGACGAGTATGCAGTTGGATTTGCTTGAGCAACTGGATTTCGAGGACGACACAGACGAATCGGTGCAGGACATGCTCCGCGTGTTTGCAGCATGGCTCTTAGCCCAGCAGAAAGCCGGCGTTGTAACGCAACCATCCACAGCCATTGCTTATACGGGGCGCTGGAATGCATTCACAGCATGGTGTGCAAAACAGGTCCCGCGTGTGCGATTGCGCGACCTGACGGAGAGCGATCTTCTCGCCTTTCAAAATGAGCTCACGGGTAAGCCACAGAAGGCAGAAGACCGGTTGGTCGCAAGCGACGAACTTGCACAGATGAAGGTACCCAACGACCTCCCAGCATCTCCTAGGCACACCCTCCGAACGTTGAACCTTATTGATCATGTGCTGGGCTACTACGCGCATATCAACGGTCAAGAAAAGAACGAAGCCGCGTATAACTGTATTCAGAGTCAGGAGGACGTTCGCTACGCCGACGCGCGTCCCAACAAGGGCGTGATCCCGTACCTTGAAACCCATGACGCCAGAGCTTTGGTGTCGTTTCTGTCACAGTCAAGACCACGGCCAGGTGCACCGGCCGTCAACCAGGACTGGCAGGACCTGCGAAATGCAGCAGCGATGAGTCTTCAACTGGGCGCGGGGATCACGCCTGGCGAAGTACGCGCGCTGACGCTCGCTTCTGTTGTCATCGAAGGAGGGCGAGTCCGCGGCCGGCCCTGGAAGTTGATCATCCCTCAAATTGGCGCGAGCCCGAGCCGCGAAACCCCAATCGCACATTGGGCCGGTGAGGTGCTGAGGCATTGGCTGTTGGTTCGCAAGGAGCAAGGCATAGGGCTTGATGCTCTATTTCCTTCGGTCCGAAGCGGCAAACCCTGGAGCAAGCGAAACCACCATCTCGCCGTTGTACGGGTCTTTGAACAAGCAAAACTGACTCACCTGACCGATGGTGGCTCGTTTCGCCTTCGACACACGTTCGCTCTCCGGCAGCTGAAGCAGGGCTATTCTGAAGAGCAAGTAGCTGGCATGTTGGGCATCGAGCCCGAGGCGATGGGTCGGTACCGCGCCATTGTCATTGCCCCCGTCTCCGTCGTCTAGATTGGCTTGGCGTACTAGAACAACTGCAGGTGGTTCTGCTCGCGAGCACGGATTTGCGCGGCAAGCCTGGAGGGGAATCGAAGCATTTCGCCGTTGGCATCAGTCAGGCACAGAACCGCACAACTGCAGCCGCTTTCACGCTCTGCGAGCGCTTCCGCCTCACACGTTTTGGCCACCACGAAGGGGAGCGACGTCGGTGCCTTCAATCCCAGGTTGATAGCTTTGCATGGAAGCCATTCGCCGACGGTCCGATCATTTGATGTCGCGACCAGGACCAGTGCAGACGCCTGCGTCCGGCCGATTGGCACGTTGCATGGCCTCTCGCAGGGACGCTTGGCGACAAAAATCACGGCTTGCTGTGGCTGGCCTTGCTCCCAGCCTTCGACGCCTTCGCAGTGTCGTGTGCCGCGATCTGCTGATCGAGAGATGCCGCCGTCTTCCTGCAGCGTTCGCGGGCCCATGAAGGGGCCGTAGGGTACTGCTCCGTGAACTCGCCGTCGAGCCCAGCTGCAGCGTCGCGGCAGATCTGCTGCATGCGACCTTTTGTTGATCGACTCGCCGAGAAGGGCAAACTCTCCGCTGTCGCCGCATGGCAGCTTGCCAGGTAGGCGGAAAGCGCCACCTGTAGTTGAAATGCCTTCAACAGGTCGGCGATCTCATCGGGCGCGACGACCTCGTTACGGGCGAGCTTTGCGTAGTAGGCGCAACATCTAACAGGCTCATACGCTGCCTTATCCAATCACGCGAGCTTCAGGGTGCGCGGCAGCAATGGACGCACGAAGATCAGCTATGTCGATCGCGCCCTTCTTGACGTCCAACACAATGACCACCGTCTCGGTGGTTTGGGCCAGGAGCCATGTATCCAACGCTGATTCAACGTCGGTGTCACCTATGACACTCAGGAGATGTCCGGAGGGGAGCTTCGAGAGGCTGGTGATTTCGACGTAACCTGACTCAAACTGGACAGACGCGCCGTCTGCTAGCCCTTCGATATCCGCGTCCGGCGCGTCGATCCCATCGATCTTCATCAATACATCATCGACTGAGACAGCATCGACCCAAAATAGCTCATCCGCCCAGAACTTCTTCACGTCGTAACCCGAAAAGGTTTTCATATTGGTATTGATGCAGTGGCGATGGGTATCGATTAATAATCGTACGTGACGAAAGCACAAAGGCAAAACGCTCTGCGGTATCGTGACGATCAGCGAGCAAGCCGAGTTGCAACGAAGCCGGCCGGCTCATCGTCTTCTGATGAAAGCTCTAGGAAGCGTTGCTCAGCCGTAGCCCTGTCTTCGAAACAATAACGACGCGCCCATCCTTCCGCGGTACACCCTGTGCAGATGGCCGTGGTGTACAGGAGCTGAATAATGCCGGCAACAGAACCGTCGGGTAGTACTCGACCGGCCAAGTATCCAAGCGAGGGCATCCGAGCACACAGCTGATCAGCGGCTGCCCGTTCGATGGCTGCACGCGCTCCAGTGGCACTCACGAGTTCTGCGGGAACCTTTTTGCTCACCCTCGCGCGTCCTAAGTTCGAACGCCTTGGAAAGTGCTCGGTCTGGTGATTCAAATGGTTCTCCGACTCAGCCAAGCACGTCTGCTTGCCCAACTCGCTTGGACTGCTTCTCAAGCGCAGCGGCAGCATGCTCGAAAAGCGCCTCCGACAACGGCCGATAGCGCACAGACTCCGGCGCCGAAAGCCACGACTTGAATGCGGAAGCAGAGATTGGCCGGATCTGCCCCTCGTTCAACAATGCGAGTACCTCCAACTGCGTGAGTTCACATCGGTCCACGAGGGCACGAAGGCGCTCATTTGGTGTGGTCTCTTTCGGTTTGCGGACAGGGGACATTGATCTCGCCTAGGTGTTGCAGTGCACTTATAGTGTACTGGTGCCATGGCCACTGCATGCATTAGTTCGACGCGATCGCGCCAAATCTGGCTCTCATCCGCCTGAAAGCTCGTCTGCTCCGCGCAAAGGCGTCAAGCGAGGTCGGCCGCGCGCTAGACTTTGTTTATGTCGCGACGCACCTTAAGCACCGGTTCCTACTTCGCCAAATTTGGTTTTGGCCTCACGTTTTTGCTGATGCTCTGCGCATGCGGCGACCGCGCCAGTCACCCTGCGGCCGGGGCGTCATCCTTGACCGCAGGCGCGCCAATCCAGCCTGGGCCGACACTGATGACTGCTCGCCGCTTGAACCCTGCCGAGCACGCGATGCTCGCTGGCGCTGATGCAAACGGCAACGGAATCCGTGACGACGTCGACCTGGTCCTCGACCAATCTGATCGAATCACCGGCGAACAGCGCAGCGCTCTGGCGCAGAGCTTCAAGGCAACTCGAGCAGCCATTTTGGTGGACCTGGATGACGGCGTCGCAGTCGAGCGAGCGCGCTCCGCTTTGTTTCTGAGCTGGCAATGCGTCGCGTCCAAGTTCGGCTTCGACGAGAAGCACCCAGGAATCATTCAGTTCATTGCGACCGTTGAAGCACGTGCGCTCGACACACCAGAGCGGAGGAATCGATACGACAACCTCGGATGCGAGAGTGTCAAGGTGCTTCTGATCGACCCAGCAGCGCGTTCGCGTCTCTCGACTTCGCCCTGCGGGACTTGAGCAAGGGCCGCCGTCTCTATCTCGATACCGCTTGCGCTAGGTAGGGCGGCTGGAACGGCGAGACAACTCTGTTGCTGGGTTAGATGCGACTAGCTTGGCCGCCTGCGCCCTTGCGGCAACCTCGGCGTCGCTCTCGTAGATCCTGGCACCAGTCTTATGATGTTCGACCCACACGCGCCAGCCGTTCGCGGCGATAAGCTCGGCACCTTCGAGCGCTTCTTTCCTGGAGATCGGGTTTCCCGCGTTCGACGTGACGTTCGTGAAAATCTTCGGATTTCCCGGGACGTAAAGTAAGTTCCAGACTTTTGTGCTCATGGCTTATTGTCGCTCTTCGATCCCTGCGATCAAAATCGGACCGCCCTTCCGAGCTCGATTGTAAAAAGCCGCAGAACCTTTATTGCGGGAGCTCTCTCATTGGCAGGCCCGCAGGTTTCCCTCAGGATCTACGCGCCTCGCCAGTGCCGTCAATGGGAAGCCGGCCCCTGCTCGATTTCAGCGGACCGCCGGTGCTTTCGGCAAGGCGCTTGACACGCTAGCTGGATAGCGGCGCTTGACCTGCTGAAGAAAACCGTACTTCGCTAACGCCATGGCTTCCTCTGCGCGCTCCTTGTCGATCAAGAGGAGCGGCCGCACAGCGGCTCCCGTGTCAAGCGCGCGCACCACCTCCGCACGCGCGCGGACCATGAAGTGATCGACAGCCTTCGGATTGTCTTTGTACCTGGTCGCAATGTCCGCGGCCTGTCGATCCAGCACCTCATAGGCACCGCTCAGCCCGGGGTGTTGCGCAAGCGCTTCGTCCTTTTGCAGGATCTCGAAGGCGACCGAGGCCGCCGGCCGCACTGCTTCAGTCAGCATGGCGCGAAGGTCGTGCAGCTCGCCGCGTTCCGCGCCCGCATTAGCCGAGGCCCATCGAACTTTTTCCTCATCCAGGCGGCGCAGATCGAGGACATAGCCTGCCTGGCTTGCGAGTTGGCTGCAGAACGCGCGGACCGTGCGCTCATTGCCTTCCTGGAATGGCCGGATGGCCAGCAGTTCGGAGTAAACGAGAGCGAACTTCTCGACAAAGTCGTTCTTGCTCAGGTCTCGCAAGCGATTGGCGTCCCGGATGGTCTGGTGCACTCTCCCAGCGCTGGCAACGATCTGATCGACGCCCGCGGCCGCATTCGATCTGCTCCACGGGGTATCGCGCAAGCGGCCAGCCCAATCGAACGTGTCTTGATGGAGCTGCTCATGAATCTGCTGCAAATGCCTGAGATCGAAATGCCCAGTGATGGGCGCACGAGCTAGCTGGACCCCGCGCAAGTATGCTGCGCCCTCTTCGAAAGAACGCAGCTCTTGGGCGTCTCGAATGCCTGGCTTGTTGATGAGCACATCCGTGCCGTCGTAACGGTAGGACTTCCAGTGGGCTACGACATCGGTCATGGATCTAATTGCTCGTCGGTGAACTCGCGGCCAAGGCCGCGCGGGTTTTCAGCCGCTCTAAGAATTCCTCTTCACTTATCACGCCGTCGGCCAGCGCCTTGCGGTCCGCCTCGAGCGCAGCGTCAGGAACAAAACCATCCAGACTCGCACTGGCCAAGGCCTGTTCGTGAGCCCATACGGTTGTAGCTGAGGGTTTGAGCGGAGAAGTCATTGGAGTGGTCCTTCGGCAAGTTTCAGACAAAAGCAAAAATGGCGCAAAAATGCGGCTCCGCACCAGTGCTCAACATCCGCCTACGTAAGGGTAAGACACAAGCAGGGTCGTTGGTTCAGCAGACGATTTTATGGGTGCTATGTCGGAAGTTTGCGAGCCAGGGTTGTCCGATCGGCTTTCCTAGCGGCCGCGTGCATGGTCTGCGACGCTGACCGAGGAGCGACAGGGCATGAACACTTTCGGGTACACTCGGCAGCAAGCGCGTATGGCGCCAGCTAAGGGTACGGTATCGCAATCGGCAACATATGCCACCGGGGCGCTGCTCGGCGACTTACGGTCTAATCAAACCTAACAAGTCTCGATCATCGACCAGCACATCGTTCGCGGGAACAGGACACATGGCCAAGCATGCAATGCCACTGACACGACTCGATCTTTGCCTTTTTGGCATCGTCAAGGGCAAGCTATCCGCCCTTCTTGCATTGCAAGAAGAGGAATTCGACGACAACGGTTGGGGCTTGCCGAGCGGCACGCTTCGCACCGACCTAGATAACGATCTTGACTCTACTGCGAAGCGTGTTGCATTTGAACACCTCAACTTGCGTGTTGAGTCGGTTAAACAGGAAGGCGCTGTTGGCGGCCGCACGCGCGACCCACGGCACCCTTGGACGCTAAACGTTGTCTACCGTGCGCAGATCCGAGCTGAAGACCTAGCCGATGGCGGCGCGAAGAAGACGCAAGATCTCAAGTGGTTCACTGTCGACGAAGCTGGAAAGCTGCAAGGGGCGACCGCGCCGCTATTCGCCACAGCCGTCCGAAACCTTCGTACCGACGTGGAGCGCCTGACCTTGCCATTCGAAATGCTGGCGCCTGAGTTCACTTTCACCGAGTTGCACACCATGGTTTCGATCATCCTGGGCCGCCACGTGGAGCAATCGCGCCTACGGCAGCAACTCAATAGTGGTGCGCTGATCGTGCCAGTGAGCGGCAACAAGAAGCTCGGCGCCGGGCGCCCCGCTCAGCTTTACCGCGCAGCGTAAACCTGTAGCGCGTCCGAGCTTGGGACCGAGCCATCCGACCGCACGAAGTTCGCAGCCGGCAGGCTTTGATCGCCGTCCCAGCGGTAAGCAACCAGCGGCCCCGTTGTTCCGGCCGAGTAATCGACGCAGACGACCCGTGCCCCAGCCAGCCCCGGTTCACCAGACATCCAGTAGTGCCCGATGAAGCAAGGAGCATCTGCATCGTAGCCAATCGGCAGTCCTGCCGGCATCTCCTGCTGCATCGCGTCATCATCTAGCTGGACGGGCAGGATAAGCGCATCAGCAAAGGTCGCTGCCGACGTATCCCACCATCGAACCCGCGTCCGCGTGCGTCGTCTCCCATTTGCGTCGGCGTAGCTCAGTCCAACGGGGAGCTCCGCCTCGAGGCCTTTGAGCAGCCCCTCCATCACCTCGTACGCCCGATGACCCTTCCTGAAAGCTTGCTGAATAAGGTCGTCTGAGCCGAGCGTGCCTGTCGGCGACACGTTGCGGAGGAAGTCCACATGAGGTGGGTACCACCATGCGTGCACTGCGCGCACGTCACCGAGGTCCAGGAAGACCGGAAGTGTGCGGAACCAGCGCACCCACTCCTGATGATCCGCTGTCCCCTCCCCGACCTGAGCTAGAAATGCAGCGTGCTGACGAACATTGCCAGGGGTATGCCTGCGCAAGAACTCGTCAGGGCGACGGGCGTGTCGTGTCGTATAGCCGATCGCGTTGAACTCGTGGTTGCCGAGGAGGCATACAGCATCGCCGGACTCAACCATGCGCCTCACAATATCGAGAACCTGGATCTGGTGTGGTCCCCGATCAATGAGATCGCCCACGAAGACCGCGCGCCGGGCCGCCGGATGCCGGTGCGTGCCGCTCACAGGGCGATATCCGAGCTGCTTCAGCAATGCACGCAGCTTCTCGGCATGGCCATGTACGTCACCGATAAAGTCGAGGGCCTTCGTCATAGGACGATTATCGCGCCCCTTGCAGACATGGCTAAATCGGCAGCGTTTTCAGACCGACCAGGAGAAACGATAGACCCGCACAGCGCATCTCACCCTCGTTCACGACTCGTCGGCGCAGGCCTTGAGGAATGCTCGTTTGGCGCATTTCCATGATCCGACGTACGATTATCCAAGGTAATCGGATTCTGCCCGTCAAATCGTCAGGTGCCACGTGTTCGCTTCTCTCCCGTTGAACGACCGCTTTGTTCGTCGTTTTTTTGTCGTTCGACCTGGCGTAGCGGTCGGACTCCACGACCAGCCGAACGAGGCTGCAGAACTGAGTTCCTTCGTGCGCTCATGCGAAGCATGGCTTGGAGAGGCCACCCTGCGGTCACCCCCGCTGACGAAGCGGACCGCCTCCGCACACGTTCCGCTCATTACCGAGCAGCTGAAGCGGGAGGCAGGAAAGCTGAAAGCGACAACATCCGACAAGCTGTCCGAGCGTGCAGACGCTGCGGTAGAGGAGCTCGTGACGAGGTGGTCTTACGTGGTGTACGAGACGATCGCTGCAACAAAGGATGCGCCAGCGATCAGCAGCACATCTGGAACGGCGGATCTCTTCGGGCCGCTCAATCCTGAGCTCGACGCGCACTACATTTGGCGTGTCCAGGGCGTCTGCAAGCGCTTCGGCTTCCGTACGCTCCGAATCGCAGGTGAGGTGGACATGAGCGCGGCTTCCCGTGACGAGGCGCTCGACCGCATCGAGGAGAACCTCGTGCGCGCGTGCGGCGTGCTAGGTTTGCCCCACGAGGCCTTCGGGGGCGGGCAGATGAACTTTTGCCTTGACCGACAAATGCCAAGCCTTGCCGGCACCTCCGCGCGATACGTAGTTGAGGCCGGACCGACTGCCACGATGCACTGGGCCGATCACAGTCCGAACGCCTTGTCTGGCCTGGTTCATCTATTTGCACATCGTGCAGACCAGACGTTGGGCGTGAAGGCGACACAGGCCCACTTCGACCTGCACGGCTTCGCAGGCCCTGTGCACCATCCAGATGGACTGTTCTTCTCGGAGCTACCGATCGATCGACGCGAGTTACTGCCAGGCGCAGAGCCGGCGCTGAGAATGCTCGTCGGCGCCGTTGGGACGGGTCTAACAGAGGCCGATGACCCGATGCGAATGTCTAAGGTGCTGTTCCCCACTCTATCGCGCGCATTCACCGCATCCGTCATGGGTCTTGACCGCTATCAGCGTGCGCCAAAAGCACTTGTGAAACGATGGGACAAGGCCATAAGAGAGAACGACGACGCGTTCTTCAAAAGCCTGATCCGCGAGTACGGCCACGGCAGTTGGCGGGACACCGCGGCGAGCTTCTTCGCAGACTTCCGGAAGAGAACCGGATCCGCGCATCCCGTTGCGGAGAATATCAAGGCCTTGCACCCTGCCAGGACGCCGCTCCCAACCCCGGGCGTGTTTCGCGCAATGGAGCTGTTGTGGCCGACTATCCAGACCCTCGCTCGCAGCAATGTCCTCACTCGTACAGAGGAAGTCGAGGCCGGACTCGCTCCTTCCCTACTCGGCTACTGCAGGCCGACCACGCACTTCGCAACCGCGGTGAGTGATCCTCAGCGTCTTCGCGACATCGCAACGGGCTTTGGAGGAATGATCGAGCCCGCCGAGTTGAGTAGGCGAGTCCTTGGACAAGCCTCGCTCGCATGGGGAACGCTCCTAAAAGCTGGCGGCATCCCCGCCACTTTGACACCCGCACAGCTTGGGCAGAGTCCTAGCAGGGTGCTGAAATACCTCTCCCAGTCGGCGCGCGACAGCCCTCAAGCGTTGGAAGTTGACACCACCGACAGTTGCAACCCAAGACCCCAGACGATGCGCGGAGCCGATACCTTCACCGAAAGTTTGTTCACGATGCGCCGCCTGGAGGACTTCGTACCCGCCAATCATCCGCTGCGTCCCATCCGCGCGATGGTCAATGAAGCGCTGCTGAAGATGGATGGCCTGTTCGCCGGCATGTACGAGGCCGACATCAAGGGCGGGCGTCCCAGCATCGCACCAGAGAAGCTGCTGCGCGCGATGCTGCTGCAGATCTTCTTCAGCGTTCGCTCGGAGCGCCAGCTCATGGAGCAGACCCAGTACAACCTCTTGTATCGCTGGTTCATCGGCTTGGCCATGGACGATGCGGTCTGGGTTCCGAGCGTCTTCACCAAGAACCGCGAACGCCTGATCGAGCATGACGCCATCATCGAACTGTTCAACCACATCGTCGAAACTGCTGGTCGCAAAGGCTGGCTGTCGGGCGAACACTTCAGCGTCGATGGCACCCTCATCCAGGCATGGGCCAGCCACAGGAGCTTCGTGCGCAAGGATGGCGGCAACGATGATGATTCGGGCAACAACACGACGGGCAGCACCAGCTTCAAAGGC
>NZ_JBPJZH010000013.1:0-17105 GCF_051216715.1 Variovorax restrictus | reverse complement strand
AAACACCTCAAATCAGCGCAAAACGACTCCCGAAAGCGCTGCTGACTGCACCATGTGAAAAGTGAGTCTTCGACGAAGAGGAAGACTCGCTTTGGAGGGGAGTATTTCCGCATCCTGTTAGAGCCACGTCGAGATCGCCGCTTAGCAGCGTCTGCATACCCAGCGGTGCCTGCGGAATGGTCCGCAATGTGCACTTGATGCCATTTTTCTCGCACAAGCCGTTGGCGTTAGCCACTCGCACCAGAAAATTACCGAAACCCGGGTAGTCCTGAATGCGGAGTGTGGTGGTTTCGGCTTGCACTAGTCCTGCTAGGGTAAACCCGACAGTGACGACGGCAATCAGGCGGCGACGAATCATGAAGAGTCCTCTACGTTGAGTTTGAATGGAAGCTTTCTATTCAAACCACATTAAAAGGCGTCGCGCCACAGACAATTTCCACTTAAGGGACAATCCTCGGGTGAACCCCGAGCTCAATCTCTCAAATCACCCGTCAGCGAGGCGTCCGAAAGACCGCCTTCGCGTGAATGTGCTTGAAGAACTGTCCGAGTCCGCAGCGCTCGCACTCACGCGCATAGGCGTGAAGCGCCTCTACCACGACAAGCAAATCGTGCAGCAGCGCGGCGGTTCGGCCGAGCACGCGTTGATCTGCGTTTCCGGTCGCCTGCGCGCGGTGCTGTACACGGCCGACGGCACGGAGCAATTGTTTCGTTGGATGGAACCTGGGGAAATCAGCGGGGTGAGCACCGTACTGGGCGAGGCACCTCTACCCATAGATTTGGTGGCTGAAGGGGCGACCGTCGTTCTGATGCTACCGCGACAGCCTCTCCTGGAACTCCTGTCACGTGACGCCGAGGTTTGCCTACTCGTGGCCCGTGTACTCAGCCTGCGCGTCAACGAACTGCTCGACGTCATGGCCACTCGCGCGAACGACACCCTGGGGGCCCGTGTCTGGGCCACCCTGCAACGGTTGGCGCGTGAGAATGGCAAACCCCTAGAGGAAAGCGGCATTAAGCTGTGGATTTCTCAAAGCGATCTTGCTCATTCCGTGGGGGCATCACGGCAACGAGTGAGTGATGAGTTGCGCCTGCTCCAAAGCGTCGGGAAGGTGCGCTTGGGCTACCGTTGGCTCGAAGTCATCGACCAGACGCCTGCGATACGGTAGGCTGGGTGAAGTGACGCTGATCGCGGCTCGACCCAACCAGCGGCGCTCATGCCCGAGCGCGGAATGTGGGGCTTCGCTTCGCTCAACCCAATTACGAAGATGTGTGCATACGCTAGCGTGTGGGGAGAGGGAGTCAAATCAAGCCGTTACCCTCGCAGCCGTTCAATCAGACCGTTCAACTCCTCCAACGAACTGAATTGCACCGCCAGCTCGCCCACGGTAAGCGACTGGCCGCCCCACGTTGACGAACTGACGCGACCTGTCGCGCAGGTCAGCGTGTGGGTTGCCAAATGCGCGGAAGCAGTTCGTCGATGCGGCTGTTCAGCTGCGTTGGCATGCGCGTGAGCACGTCTCTGAGGTAAGCCCACGGGTCATGACCGTGCAGCTTCGCCGACTGTACGAGGCTCATGACGATCGCGGCGCGTCGGCCTGTTGGCGCCGACCGGAAACTGAGCCAGGGGGGGTGCGGACGAAAACTTGGACTCCCAGGAGGTAGTTCATGTATTCATACAAAGACAGGATTCGAGCGGTCGATCCCTTCATCCCGCTCTGTGGTCACTGAATCAACGTCATCCCCGCGCTGTGCGCTGCGCCCTTGTCAAAGGTCCATCGTCTGCTCACAGCCCGCGTGATGCGCCGTCATCTGGATGAGGCAATCCGCAAAATCCGCCGCCGTGCTCTTGTACAACCGCGCGGCCTTGCTCACGAGGTCTGCACGGTCGATCACCACTTCCTTGGCCCGCAACAATCCTTCAAGGGATTGCGCAATCTGCGCCCGCTTGAGTTCATAGGCTGAGCCCAGAACCCACACCAGTTCCACCACGGAAACCAGCGCAATGAAGCCTGGGCGCTCGGCCGTCAGCGACTCCATGAGCGCGGTCGCCTTGGCCGCCTGCCGGGCATCGTCTTGCATGATGTAGCGCACCAGCACGTTGGTGTCGATCCCGATCATCGGGCAGCGGACCCTCTGGCCTCGATGGTGCGATTCATCTCCTCGATGGAGACCTTCTTGGTCGGCTTGCCGAACATCCCCTTGATCGACTGGATCGACTGGGTGGCCGCAATCAGCTCAAACCGTCCTGGTTCGACCTGCACAAACTCGATGCGGTCCCCCGCATCGACCTGCAGCGCCTGTCTCACACTGGCGGGAATGGTGATCTGACCCTTGCTCGAGACGGTGGCTGTGGTCATGGATGGCGCTCCTTACGTTTCATTTTCCTTACTCTAGGGTAAGGAATTCGCCGCGTCAAGAATCTCCGGTGTCAAGCCATTTACCTGAATCCGTGAGCCCCATTGCCCCGCGGACCGATCTGGGCTGCTCTGTTGTCCTGTGGCCGAGCAATTCGGTTGCCCGACCCATGGTGGTGCCCGATCCGACGCGATGAAGTCGTCGACATGACGGGTCGATAGTCGATTGGGATTGGTTGTGCGTGCGCAAGCCCACGCCGCAACCTCGCTGGAACGCGATTTGTGGATCCGTGAGTTTGTGAGGCCGGTGATCGGCCGGCTGCTCTCAGCCGCAGGCAGCGAAGAGTTCTCCGTGCAGCCGCTGGAAGGCCTTGGCCGAGCGATCGTTGGCGCCCAGTCCGAGGATGATGCGCCGGCCATGCTCGATGAGGCGACCGGCGCGGTAGATGAGTTCCTGCATCACGGTCTTGATGCGCCGGCGCTTGGCCGCGTGGCGTACCGGCGCATCGGACCCCAGCAGCCCGGCCTGGCCCATCAGGCGCAGGATATTCATGGCCAGCGCCGCGAGCTCGCACACCAGATAGTTCGTATCGAACTTGCCCGAGGGCAACCGCTCCAGATCGAGGTCGGTCTTGAACTCGGAATGGAACTGCTCGTGCGTGCCGTGGTCGGCGTACAGCGCGATGACGGCCTTCGAATCGAACTGTTTGGCGTTCAGGCTCGTGCTCCAGCCGTCCAGCGTGAGCTTGGGCTCGATCAACAACTGGCCCTGCGCATCGATGGTGCGCTCGGTCAGGCGCAGCACTCGGCGCAGCGGCCGCTGGATGCCTTCGACGTGCAGCGCCTCTTCCCACAGCGTCACGCGCTTGCCTGCGCGGGGATGCTCCCAGAGCGTGGTGGCGTCGGCCTCGAGCCGCTCGGCCAGCGCCGTCACGTTGCTCGAGCGCGGGTTCCACCTGATCAGCCAGTCCAGATGCGGCACGCCCGCCTGGTTGTACGACTCGATCTCGCGCATCAGCGCCGCGGAGTCGAAGCCAGAGTCCAGGCGCGCCAGGATCGGCGCCTTCGGACCCGCTGCGCTCAGGCGCTGTGCCATCGGGATCACACGCTCGAAGTTGAATTGCGTCTCCGACGCCGAATGCTGCACGCCCGGGCGCAGCGCCAACTCCAGGCAGAACCCGTGCGAGCCGAGATACGCCGCCAGCGGGCAGTAGCCGTCCACCCCTGCATAGGTACGACCCACGCCGTCCTTGGCAGTGTCGCCGTTGTTCATCGTGAACGTGTCAACATCCAGTGCCAGCCAGCCGCACGGCAAGACGCCATAGTTGGGTCGCGCTCCGGCCAGCAGCGTCTCGATCAGCGTCGGCAGGAAGTCAAACAGGTCACCCGCGCGGGCGTCCATGCGTTGGCGCAGCGTCGGACTGGAGGGCAGCAGCTTGATGCCCAACGCCTGCTTGAAGAAGGCATCGCCCCGGAAGTTCTCGATCGCGTCGAAGTCGCTCTTGCCCTGCACCAGCAGGCCCAGGTAGCTGCGCAGGATGTCGCTGTTGGCAACGCCATTCTTCACGGGCAATGCACCATCGAGTTGCTTGAACACCGGTGCGAGTCGATTCAGATGATGGCCCACCAGCGCCAAGCCGGCCACCGGGGTGAGGTCATAGTCGAGTTGCTTGACGATGAAGGGGCGCATTGCGAAGAACCAGATCACGCGTTTGAAACAGCACCATCAACGCCTTGCACTCGTCTCGCGTTTACCGAAATCACCTCGCATCGACCGCACCCCGAGGGTGAACCACTTTCATTCGTGAGCTCACGGATCCAGGAGATAGTCACACCATCGCCTTGGACGGTGCGGTGCGTCAGCGGCATGAAGTGCACCAGCCAATCCCACGCCGCCTCTGGACCGGGATAGAGCTGGCGAGGCGGCTGAACCTCGTTCAATGTTCCCCAGGCGCTGGCCGGCGTCGCCCCCATAAGTCCACGGTGCTCGCTGTGGTGGTAGCGCATTCCGATCTCCACTGCGAGCCAGCGCTCAAACTCGTTCAAGGTAAGCGCAGCGCCCTCCTCCGGCTTTCTCTCCTTGCGGCCCTTGACCGAGTTGCCGGTCGTTCCGGGCAACCCCTTCAGGCGCTGCATCAAGGTACGGTTCAGGCGTTCAATGTGGCCACCGAAGTGGGGGCGACCGACGGGCCGGTACATGAGATCTATGCCGTACTGGGCACACCCAGCGCGCAGGGCCTTGCTTTTGAACTCGGCCGCGTTGTCCAGATGGAGGATTTTGGGAATTCCCTGCATGGGCCATTGTGCATCCACGCCGAGCACCACAAGCCACGGCGCCTTGGGCAGCGCGATGCGGCTGAGCAAGAGGGCAACCGTGCCGGCGTTGGGGCGCTCCATGCCCACGTAGAACCCGACAACGCAGCGCGAGGCAATGTCGATCGCCAACGTCAGCCACGGGCGACCGATCGAGCGCCGAAACCAGGGGTCGACCACGAATGCATCGGCCTGCGTGTGATCGATCTGAACGATATCGAGCAGCGCCTTGGCGGTGAAGTTGCCAGGCGCCTTCTGTGCGCCGGGTTCTTTGGCGAGCAATGCCTCTTGCTCCTCGCGGTACAACGCCCACCGATTGGCAACCGTGTTGCGGGAAGGTTGGGCGACCCCGGCAGCTTTGCAATGCCGGCCAATCTCTGTGCAAAGGTCCAGGAGCGGATGGGCCAGCTCTCGCTGCTTCGGCAGCCACCGGTGCAACGCCGCCTGCACAATAGATTCGATTTGAGGATCGAGGCGATGGCCGGGCTTTCGTCCCTTCTTGGCCGGCAGGACCGAACTCGCAACCGGGCTTGCGAGGAAACGACGGCGCAATCGGTAAACGTGGGTCCAATGGACGCCGAGCAGTTTCGATGCGACCAGCGCCTGTTCGCGCGTCAGCGGCATCGACCCGAGCGGGCGCAGCACGCTGGCGATCTTGATCTCGCGCTCAGTGATCCCGCGGGGATTCGGCATCGGAAGGGCTCCTGCAAACGGGCTAGCGCTATTTAGCGCCTCGAAGCGCTTGCTAGCAACATTGGTTGCCCTCAAGCGACCCGCCGTTGCTAAAGGGCAACGGCCCCCTCAAGCCAGCAGAAGGCTATTTCCTCAACGAAATCAACGCTTCACTGTCAAATCTGGCTAGCACCGTTCGCTGGCCTGGCTAGCGGAATTCAATGACCTCAACAGCGGGCGGGCCTTGTTCAGGCTCGTCCTTCCCCTCATCTCTGCCGCGTTGAAACGCCTGAGATCAGGGAGGACGAAAGTCCAGGGTCAATGCCTAGGACCGGGTTCAAGCCACCTGTCGTTGTGCCACCGGCGCCCGCCACTGCCCGAGCAAGTTCTGCCACTGGGAGCGCGTCGCAACCAGGTTTCGCTCCTTCACATGGCCATAGCCACGGATCTGATCGGGGAGTCGCGCGATCTCGACGGCCAGGGTGTGATTGCCGGCGTCAAGACTCTGCAACAACTCTTCGATCGTGCTTCGGTACTCCGCAATCAGCGCTCTTTCGCTTCTGCGTTCTTCCGTCCGGGCAAAGACGTCCAGCGCCGTACCACGCAAGCCCCTCAAGCGCGCAAGCAGGCGAAACGCCAGCATCGTGCTTGGGCCAAACTTGCTTTTCAGCAGCTGGCCCTTGGCATTTCTCTTGGAAAAAAGCGGCGGCGCGAGATGAAAGTTGATCTTGAAATCACCTTCAAATTGCGCCTTGATGCGTGCGATGAAGGCGGGATCGCTGTGCAGGCGTGCCACTTCATACTCGTCCTTATAAGCCATCAATTTGAAAAGATTGCGCGCAACGGATTCCGACAGCGTGGTTTTCCCCACCCTCACCTTTTCAGTTTGCTGCACCTGCGAGACAAAGCTGCGATAGCTTTCGCCATAGCGCGCATTCTGGTAGCCCGTCAGAAACTCCACGCGCCGATTCACCAGGCTTTCCAGCGTCTCACGGGGCGTAAAGCGGACAACCTGGCTGGGCTGCAGGGCCTCGGCAAAGGCCGTGGGCTGCGCTGCGGCCACCCGGCCCCAGTTGAAAGCCGCCTTGTTGTTCTCCACCGCGACAGCATTGAGCTCGATGGCGCGCATCATCGCTGCATGCGAGAGTGGAAGCCAGCCCTGTTGCCAGGCAAAGCCCAACAGCATCAGATTGACGTAAATCGTATCGCCCATGAGCGCCGAGGCCGCCGAAGCGGCGTCGAAGCCGCCGACCTGGTCTTCACCCACGATGGACGCGATGGCCCGCCCGCAGGCGTCCTGCGGGTTTTGCCAATTGCTGTCGCTCAGGAAGCTGGCAGTCGGCGCACCCTGGCGGTTCAGGGCCACATGCGTGCGCCCCTTGACCATGCGCGCCATCGTTTCACCGCCAACCGCCACCACCGGATCACAGGCCAGCACCAGGTCGGCGGCGGCATCACCCACGCGCGTGGTCTGGATCGCCGCCTGCTGCCCCGCAATCAGGATGTGACTCCAGGTGGAGCCACCTTTCTGTGCCAGGCCGGCTGCATCCTGCGTCACGATCCCCTTCCCGTCGAGGTGCGCGGCCATGCCGAGCAACTGGCCGATCGTGATGACGCCGGTGCCGCCGACCCCGGCAACGAGCACCCCCCAGACGCTGGCGTTCTCGAGTACGGGAAGCCGTGGTTCGGGCAGGCGCTCGATCATCTCCGGAGTGACGCGTTGCTGCGCATGACCCGCCTTCTTCAGCTGCCCTCCCTCGACCGTCACAAAGCTCGGACAGAAGCCCTTCAGGCAGCTCATGTCCTTGTTGCAGCTGCTCTGGTTGATGGCGCGCTTGCGGCCAAACTCGGTCTCCAGCGGCTCAACCGACAGGCAGTTGCTCTGCACGCTGCAGTCGCCACATCCTTCGCAAACCAGTTCGTTGATGACCACGCGCTTGGCCGGATCGACGGCGGTGCCCCGCTTGCGGCGACGACGCTTCTCGGTCGCGCAGGTCTGGTCGTAGATGATGGCCGTCGTGCCCTTGATTTCACGGAACTCGCGCTGAATCTCGTCGAGCAAGTCGCGATGTTTCACCAGGGGGTCGCCGGCGATTTTCACGTTGTCGTACTTCTCCGGCTCGTCCGTCACGATGACCACGCGCGTGGCCCCTTCAGCCTGCATGCTCTGCGCGATCTGCAGCACGGAATGGCCTTCCGGGCGTTCGCCGACCTGCTGCCCGCCGGTCATGGCCACGGCGTCGTTGTAGAGGATCTTGTACGTGATGTTAACGCCGGCCGCGATGCTCTGGCGAATGGCAAGAAGACCACTGTGAAAGTAGGTGCCATCACCGATATTGGAAAAGATGTGCTGATCGGTCGTGAACGGCTGCTGACCAATCCAGGGCGTTCCTTCCGCGCCCATCTGCGTGTAGCCGATCGTGGAACGGTCCATCCACACCGCCATGAAGCTGCAGCCGATGCCGGCCATCGCACGGGAGCCTTCGGGCACGCGGGTGCTGGTGTTGTGCGGACAACCCGAACAGAACCAGGGCTGGCGGTCCTCGACCTTGTCATTGGCCTGCACGACCAGCAGCGATTGGGTCTGCGCATCCAGAAGCGCGAGATGCGCTTCTACCCGGGCGCGCGTCTCCGCAGAAGCCTTCTCCAGCAGGCCTGCGGCACCCAGGCGATGCACCAGCGTGCGCGCGATCAACGCTGGCGTCAGGTCCGCATGCGCCCGCAGCAACAGCGCAGCCTGTCCGCCGGACGCCGGCGCGGCATCGAGTTTGCCGGTCACCCGCGGTCGATGACCGTCGCGCCATTCGTACAACAGATCCTTGAGTTGGGGCTCCAACAAAGGTCTTTTTTCCTCGATGACAAGAACCTCTTCGAGGCCCTGCGCAAACTCATGCGCGAGATGCGGTTCCAGCGGCCACACGACGCCCACCTTGTGCACACGGATGCCCAACTGATGGCAGGCGTCTTCATCCAGGCCCAGATTCAGCAGCGCCTGACGCGCGTCGTTGTAGGCCTTGCCGCTGGCCATGATGCCGAACCTGTCGTTCGGGCCCTCGATGACGTTCTGATTCAAGCGGTTGGCGCGGATGTACGCAAGTGCTGCGGGCAGCTTGTGGCGCACCAGGCGCTCTTCCTGGTCCAGCGGCGGGTCGGGCCAGCGGATGTGAACGCCAGCGGCGTCGATCTCGAAGTCCGTCGGAATGACGATTTGCACCCGGTCCGGATCGATGATGGCGGTAGCGCTGGACTCGACGATCTCCTGGATCGTCTTCATGCCGGACCAGAGACCGCTGTAGCGGCTCATCGCGAACGCGTGAATGCCGAAATCAAGAATCTCCTGGACATTTGCAGGAAAGAAAACCGGAATGCTGCAGGCTTGGAAGACCTGATCGCTCTGGTGCGCAACGGTGGAGCTCTTGGAGAGATGGTCATCACCGGCCACAGCTAGGACCCCCCCCCAAGGCGTCGTGCCGGCCATGTTGGCGTGCTTGAACGCATCCGTACTACGATCGACCCCAGGGCCTTTGCCGTACCAGATGCCGAAGACACCATCGAACCGATTGGTCCCCTCGGGAGAAAACCCCAGCTGCTGCGTGCCCCAGACTGAGGTCGCAGCAAGCTCTTCATTCACTCCCGGCTGAAAAACGATGTTTTGCGCCTTCAGGAAGTTGTTGGCTTTCCAGAGCGCCTGGTCGTAGTTGCCCAGCGGTGAGCCTCGATAGCCACTGATGAAGCCTGCCGTTGTCTTGTTCTGCTGCGCGTCGCGCGCACGTTGCAGCATCGGCAGCTTCACCAGCGCCTGGACGCCGCTCATGAAGGCCCGGCCTCGCTCCAGCGCGTACTTGTCGTCGAGCTCGACGGATTCCAGCGCCTCTCGGTGCTGCTTTGAAATGGGTGCGTTCATATTCAATCGCCTTTGTCTTTCGGGCTATTCGCCCAGCATATGGTTCGGCAACCAGGTCACCAGTTCGGGAAGAGCCGCACACAGAACGAGCGCGAATGCCTGCAGCAGCACAAACGGAGGGGTGCTGCGATAGATCTCTTTCATCGTGATCTCGGGTGGCGCCACCGACTTCATATAAAAGAGGTTGTAGCCAAAGGGTGGCGTGATGTAGGCCATCTCCAGGTTCAGGATCAGCAGCCCGCCGTACCACAGCGGGTCATAGCCGATCTGGAGAATCACCGGCAGAAAGATCGGGGTGGTGAGAAAGATGATTCCCACCGGGTCCATGATCAGGCCGAGGAAGAAGATGATCAGCATCATCAGCGCGACCACCATCCACGGTTGCAGATCCTGCCCGACCAGAAGGCTGCGCACGAAGTCGTCGCCGCCCGTCCCGGAGTAGACCGAGACGAGCATGAGTGAGCTCAGCGCCAGCCACAGGATCATCGAGGTCGACTTCACCGTTTCGAGTAGGGCCTTGCGCAGGTCCGATGCTCCCATGCGGCCACGCAGAACCGCAATGATCAGGGCGCCGGTTGCGCCCAATCCGGCTGATTCCGTCGGGCTTGCGATCCCGAGGAACAAGGAGCCCAGTACCAATCCGATCAGGATGAAACAGGGAATGACGCGCACGAACAGCGCGACGACCTCACGCGCACCCACCTTCTCGTGTTCGCCCGCAGGTGCCGCCGGCCCCATCGAAGGATTGAGGGCACAGCGAACCAGGCAGTAGACGCAGAACAGAATGACGAGCAGAAAACCCGGCCCAACACCGGCCAGAAAAATCTTGCCGACTGACACATTGGCCAGGCCGCTGTAGACGATTCCCAACAGACTGGGCGGGAACAGCTGACCGAGTCCGCCGCCCGCCATGATCGTTCCCATGGAAAGCCTAGCGTCATAGCCCTTGGCGAGCATGACCGGCAGGGCTAGCGTGCCCATCGCCACCACGCCCAGGGCACTGACCCCCGTCATCGAAGCGATCACGGCACAACCCAGCACGGTTCCCACGGCCAGGCCGCCACGCAGGCGACCAAACAGGACATGTATCAAGGCATAGATATCTTCCGCGATGCCAGACTTCCCAAGGAAGCTTGCCATCAGCATGAAAAATGGAATCGATGCCAACGTGTAGTTGAAGGTCGAGGACTGAACATGGCCGAAAAGCAGGTGAACCGACTCCGGGCCCCATTCCAAAACACCGAAGACCACGGCGATGCTGCCGACCGCAAAGGCCAGCGGCACGCCCGCGAAAATAAGCAGAAGCAGCCCCGAGAAAAGGAGCAGTGTGGTGAGTGCAACAGACATCGGGGGCTCAGCTTTCTTCAGCCACACCGGGCCCGTTCAACAGACGGCGAAGCCCCTCCAATGCCAAGAGCAGTGAACCCGCCAGGGCCAGCGCCATGATGGGCCACAGGTAAGGCGCCCATGTGCTGTCGAGCCGCTCGCCATAGCGCACGGCATCGATCAGCGCCCCGCCCGACAACCAGGCCAGCAACGCGGAAAACCCAAGGATCAGGAGATTGGCGAAAGCAAACAAGACGCGGTAGATTCGACCGTTTCTGTCGAGCGTCGACGTCAGGATGTCCACGCTCACATGGCCGCCGCTGCGCAGCGTGTACGCGCCGCCGAGCAGAAAGATGGCGCCAAAAAGATACTGGACCACTTCCGCGCTCCACTCCGTCGGTCGGGAAAATACGAAGCGCGCAGTGACTTCAAAAATGATCAGTGCAAGTGCTGGAATGATGAGCAGGCCGGCAAGCAGGCCCGCACCATCCACGGTGCGCGACAAGAGCGGCAACCTCATTTGGCTGCTGCCTTATTGGACTCCAGGAATTTGATCTGGGACTCCAGCTTTTTGGCGTAGAGCGGGGACTCCTTCGCGTACTTCTGGGTCATTACATCCAGTCGCGCCTTCTCCATCTTGGCGACGTCTTCTTTGCTCCATTCAACGAAGGTGACACCGGCCTTGACGAGCTTTTGGCGAACTTCCTTCTCCTCCTTCAGCGCGAAGACGCCGTACTCATCTGCTGCCGCGCGAAAGGCAGCTTCCACCTTCACCTTGAGATCAGCAGGCAGCTTGTCCCAAGCGCGATAGCTCACGATGGTGTCGGCGGAGCCTCCGCCGGAATAGGAAGGCACGCTCACATACTTGGCAACCTCATGCAAGCCAATTCCGTAGTTCACGGCCATCGTCGTGAACTCCGCAGCATCGACGATGCCGCGCTGCAGTCCCTGATAAACCTCTTCGCCCGGCAAGGCGACAACAGACGCCCCAAGCGCTGAAAAGCCGTCTGCGGCGAGCCCTGCAGCTCGAATCTTCACACCCTTCATGTCCTCGACGGACTTGATGGGCTTCTTGGACCAGATCTGTTCGCCCGTCACCAGGCTGACGCCAAGATGGTGAATCCGGTGTCGCGTCAGGATCTCGTTGAGCAACTTCTGGCCGTCCGCCTTGTAGTACCAGTTCACGCCCTGGTAGGGATCGGATTCCGCATGCCACTCGTTGATAGCCTTCAGCGCCGGCTCCTTGCCTGAGTAATAGACCAGGTAGGTATGGGCCGCATCGAGCACGCCCTTGCTGACGGCATCAACAACCTGCCCACTGCTCATCAACGCGCCGGCAGGGAACACCTTGACCTCGACCCGACCGCCCGTCTCATTTTTGACGCGCTCTGCAAAATTCTCCACCAGAATCTTGTATTCCGAGGTGCCCGCCGCCGCCACGCTTTGCATCTTCCAGGTGAATTCAGCAGCATGCGCGGAAATCGCCAGGCCTGCGGAGAAAAAGAATGCACTGATCTTGAATGAGTATGAATTTTTCATGACGTTTTCTTATTGAACTTCGCAGGTGTTGATGCCGTCGGAAATAGTGACGCGTTGAAAATCGCGGCACCAACGCAAATCATCGAAATCGGTCCCTCTGTGCATGGTGCAGCGGTTGTCCCACAGCACCACATCATTCAGTCGCCAGCGATGCGTATAGACGAATTGCCTTTGCGTCGCGTGTTGAATCAATCCGTCGATGAGCGCCTTACCGACAGACTCTTCGTCACCCTCGATTTTTCCGGCATGCGAGGCAACGTAAATGCTCTTGCGTTGGCTCTGTGGAATGGTGCGGATGAGCTTCTGCCGCACTGGAGGCATCGCCTGGCGCTCTTCCACTGAAAAATCATGGAAGCCGAGTCTGGCTCTCGAATGGAAGATGGAGTGTTCTGCAATTTTCTTCTCCAACCCTTCCTGACGCGCCGGATCAAGGGCGTCGTACGCCGCACGCATATCGGCGAACTGCGTGAGTCCCCCGACGGGTGCAATCGATCGCGCATACAGCGCAGACGCATAGGCCGGAACATGCCGGAACGAGGAGTCCGTGTGCCAGATCCTGTTGCCCAGCTGGAACATGCGCATCCGATCGTCCTTCGTCCAGACGTTTTCGGAACTGTTGAGATTGGAAACATCGGAAATCTTGGAATCGACGCGCGCCACTTCGCCAGGACGATAGATTGGAATCGCCGTCTCCAGCGGACCCAGCGCTTCACCGAATGCGATGTGTTGCTGCTGCGTCAGCTTTTGGTCTGGAAAAACAAGAACCGAATATTTCCAGAAGTTCTCTTCGATGAATCCTATTTTTTCCTGATTCAAATCACCGGATAAATCGAGATCTCCGATTTCGGCCGCAAAATCTTCGAAAACTGGCGTCACTGTTGGCATGGATATCCTTTTGCTTATTCAAGAAACGTTCAATTTTTCCGCGCGCCGACAAATTGACGGGCGCTCATGCAATGCCAATAATCAAATGATGAGAAGTTGCCGCATACGGGCTTTTCATCTTGCTTGCGTTCATTGAGAGATGCTTTTGATTTGGGCGGCACCCGGAAAATGTAGACTTGGGTTCCATGTACAACTGTCGTAAGTCCGACAATTTAGGGGGGTGGTAAACCCCCGGTCACGTCGCTCGCAAGCCATGTTCCTTCCCCAAAAATCCGGGTCGCCGATTTCCGCCACCCACCGTGCTGTGATGGAGGCCAACCCTTGGTTCGCGTCAATGGCCCCAACGCTGCGCGAGGGCTTGTTGACAGCGGCCGAGGTGATCCATATTCGACGCGGCGCCATGGTCTACCGGCAAGGAGATCAGGCTCCCGTTTCCGGTCCGGCGTTTTTCGGCTTGGCCGCAGGCGCTATCAAGGCATCGACCCTGCGGCATGACGGTCACGAGGCCGTCTTGGTAGTAGCCGGACCTGGGAACTGGTTCGGCGAGACAAGCCTGATCGACGGCTCCGCACGCATGCATGACACCACTGCCTTGACCGCGTTGGACCTGCTGGTCGTGTCCGCGGAGGCTTTCGCTATACAACTCCGAAAAGAGGGCTTTGCCCTTGCCATTGCAGCATTGCTCGCGACCCGCGTACGCAGCGCTTACGGGATGATGGAGGACAACACGCTGCGCAGCCTTCGCGCCCGCGTGGCGCGCAAACTGTTGGCACTGGCGCATGGCGATCTGGGAAAATTTCCAGCGCCGAGAGCGACCGTCACCCTGCCCCAGGAGACGCTTGCGATGATGCTCGGCGTGACGCGCCAGACGCTGTCGAAGGAACTTAACGCGCTCGCCCAGGAGGGGGCCATTGCACTCGGCTACGGTCGCATCGAACTGCTGTCGCTCGATGCGCTGGAGCGCCGGATCTAGCGGCGTGCCTCCTCATCGCAACGCCCTCATCCGCGCTGCCGCCTCCAGCTCATCTTCCAACGACATCACAGCTGACGGCGTAACGCTCGCCGCGCGGCCCCGCAGCGAAATGCTGACGGATTGATTTCTGGACATGCTCCTCGGCTTCATCCGCTTTGCACTGATCGCCGATGGGCTTTGATTTATTAACAGGCCCTAACTAGCGCACAAGGGTCCACCGCCATGCGGCTCGGCGGTATCGCCCCCTCAATCCGCGCGGACCAAGGGCTCACACAGACGGGTGCTGATGTCTCGTGCATGCAGAACGACCAGTGCGCCGATTTTTTCCGTATCGAGCAATGAGCCACCCGGCATGTCGAACAGGATGGTCAAGGCGCCCACTACGGTACGTTCGCCGTTGAAAAGTGCCAGCCAGCCGCACGGCAAGACGCCATAGTTGGGTCGCGCTCCGGCCAGCAGCGTCTCGATCAGCGTCGGCAGGAAGTCAAACAGGTCACCCGCGCGGGCGTCCATGCGTTGGCGCAGCGTCGGACTGGAGGGCAGCAGCTTGATGCCCAACGCCTGCTTGAAGAAGGCATCGCCCCGGAAGTTCTCGATCGCGTCGAAGTCGCTCTTGCCCTGCACCAGCAGGCCCAGGTAGCTGCGCAGGATGTCGCTGTTGGCAACGCCATTCTTCACGGGCAATGCACCATCGAGTTGCTTGAACACCGGTGCGAGTCGATTCAGATGATGGCCCACCAGCGCCAAGCCGGCCACCGGGGTGAGGTCATAGTCGAGTTGCTTGACGATGAAGGGGCGCATTGCGAAGAACCAGATCACGCGTTTGAAACAGCACCATCAACGCCTTGCACTCGTCTCGCGTTTACCGAAATCACCTCGCATCGACCGCACCCCGAGGGTGAACCACTTTCATTCGTGAGCTCACGGATCCAGGATTTACCTACCTACCCCTTCCCCCCAGAACCCCCGCATCGCCTTCAACCGCTCATCCCGCTCGGTCGTCAGGTACATCGAGGTCGTCCCCACCGAGGCATGCCCCAGGTTGTTCTGCACCACCTGGATCGGCACCGGGGTCTGCCCCGCCCTGCCCTGCAGCGCGTGCGAGCCATGCGAATGGCGCAGCCAGTGGGTGCTGGCTTTCTTGAGCTGCTGGGCCTCGGCCCCCTCCAGACCTTCGGCCGCCTGCGCCAGAAACGCCTTGATCGCCTGGTACAAGCCCGAGGCCGACCAGGCCGCCGGCCGCTCCAGCTCTGAGTCGAAGCGCGCAAGGATGTGAAGGCCCTGGTTGCTCACCGCCCCCACCTGCGCCTCGAAGCCATGGCGTGCCAGTTCCTGACCAAACTCCTCCACCAGCACCGCCGGCACCGGCACCTGCCGACTGCGCCCGCCCTTGCCGATCACCGACAGCAGCCAGTCCGTGGCCATGGCTCCGTCATCGGTCCGGTATTCGACCTGCTCGAGGTCCTCGCATTTCACGCTGGTGATCTCCGCGAGACGCAGCCCGGTCGCGTAGAGCCAGCGCAGCGCACGCCGCAGGCGACGTTCCACCTCGGTGTCGCCCCGCTCGTCCAGCAGCGCCTCAATATGGTCCCATTGCGCGAAGCTCAGGGTCCGGCTCGAGCCCAGTGGCCGCTGCGGCAGCTGGGGCAAGGCCACCGCCGCCAAGGGATTTCCCACCAGGTAGCCCTGGCTCATCAGAAACGCAAACAGGCTTCTGAGAATGATCAGCGCCTGGCGCAGCGCCGCGGGGGCGAGCGGCCCTTCGAGCGGCCGCCAGAGCGGTGATGACCAGCGCTGGTGATGGCGTGGCCCGCACCAACTCTCCGGCGGCGCGGCCAGGAAGGTCCGGTAGTCGGTCGCATCCTCCACCGACAGCGACGACAGGGCCTTGTGTCGCTCGAGGATCGCCCACAGCAGCAACCGTTCGGCTTCCTTGCGGTAGGCCCGTTGCGTCGATGACAAAGCCTCTGCCCCCTCCCCCGGCCGCTTGGCCGCCAGCCAGGCGCCGATGGCTTCGTGGTCGTTCGCCGCCATCAGCAAACACTTCTCGGGCGCCCCCCGGAACCGTCCCGCGCTGCCATCGAGCGCGGCCGGCAGCACGAACTTCTCATAGGGCCGGATCGCTGTGGCCGCGGGCATGACCGCGGCCAGGGTATTGGACGCGAGTTGCCGGCGTGGCTGGGCCACATGCTCCCCGATGCGCAGCCCGAGCACGTCCTCGTTCGTCTGCAGCCATTCCAGGATGCGCGACGCCTTGCGTTCACCGACCCCCGGCACTTGCACCCACCAGCGTGCGCCGATGCCGTTGACGCGCTCGACCAACGCAAACAGCGTGGGCACGCCGGCACGCTCGAGGCGACTGGCCAGCGAGGGATTGAGCCAGGCCGCTACGCGATCGCCGGGCTGCGGCTCCTGCGCCGCGAGTTCCTGCAGCCAGCGCAGGGCTTCGAGCTGGCGCGCCATGACGGGCCCCCGGCGCGAGGGTTGCCCCGCAGCGCCCTGTCCGGCCCGGCCGGCCCGCGGATAGGCGGCTTCGTAGGCCTCGATCTGCTCGGCCTCCGAGAAGTCCTCCAGCCCCTGCTCCTCGGCGAACTCGGCCAGGCCCGGTTGCGCCGGGGCGGCGGCGAAGCGCTCCGGGTCCAGCCGGATCAGGCGCGCGGTGCCGGGGCGTTGCGCGCGCATGGCCGCGGCCGCGAAGGCGGCGCGGATCCAGCCGATGGTCTTGCGCACGGTGCGCAGATCGGTGTGCTCGCCTTCCAGTCGCAGATAGCGGTCCCAGCTGGCGCGTTCGTCCAGACCCTGGGCCAGCGCCCGCATGAACGCGAAATGCCCGCTGTGCAGCTTGCGGGGCGGCGGCGCGGGCTGGCGGGTCATGGGAAAGTCATCAGAGACAAGAAGTTCAGGCTGGCGCCCAGAACTTCCACCAGGGCCGTGAAGGAATCGCAGGTGCGGCCGGCAAGGACTGCTGCTGGCTCTGACTTAGGCGTTGCCGGCGTCGCTGCTCCACCTCATAGGCATGGGCGACGGTTCTGTCGCAGTAACGGCCCCGGGTAGTCTTGGGTAGATGAAATCCGAGACCCTGTCGATGATCAAATCCCTGAAGAAGGTTATCAAGCGCATGCACTACCCGTTGGAAGTCATG
>NZ_JBPJZH010000012.1:0-31630 GCF_051216715.1 Variovorax restrictus | reverse complement strand
GCTGGCCGATGCGCTGGACACCTACATCCCGACGCCAGAGCGTGCCATCGACGGCGCGTTCCTGATGCCCGTGGAAGACGTGTTCTCGATCTCGGGTCGCGGCACGGTCGTGACCGGTGCTGTCGAGCGCGGCATCATCAAGGTCGGCGAAGAAATCGAGATCGTCGGCATCCGCCCGACCGTCAAGACCACCTGCACCGGCGTGGAAATGTTCCGCAAGCTGCTCGACCAAGGTCAGGCCGGCGACAACGTGGGCGTGCTGCTGCGCGGCACCAAGCGCGAAGACGTCGAGCGCGGCCAAGTGCTGTGCAAGCCGGGTTCGATCAAGCCGCACGTGCACTTCACCGCCGAGGTGTATGTGCTGTCGAAGGACGAGGGCGGCCGTCACACGCCGTTCTTCAACAACTACCGCCCGCAGTTCTACTTCCGCACGACGGACGTGACCGGCGCGATCGAGCTGCCCAAGGACAAGGAAATGGTCATGCCTGGCGACAACGTCAGCATCACCGTGAAGCTGATCAACCCGATCGCGATGGAAGAAGGCCTGCGCTTCGCCATCCGTGAAGGCGGCCGTACCGTGGGTTCGGGCGTCGTGGCCAAGATCCTCGACATCTAAGCTAAGGATTGCACAGGGGTATAGCTCAATTGGCAGAGCGTCGGTCTCCAAAACCGAAGGTTGTAGGTTCGATTCCTACTGCCCCTGCCACCTAGGTGGCGCTCCTGAAAAGCCCATCGGTCGACCCGATGGGCTTCTCTGTCTTCAAAGACACTTTGAATTGAAGGCCGCAAGGCCGCAGGAAATCAGCCGAAATGGCCACCTCTCAAATCGAAACCGTGAGCACCGGCGCCGACAAAGCCAAACTGGCTGCAGCGGTCGTCCTGGCCGTGGGCGCGGTCGTGGCTTTCTACCTGCTGTCGCGCCAGGGTTCGCTGGTGCAGTGGGGCGCGTTGCTCGTCGGGCTGGCGGCGGCGGTGGGTGCCTTTGCGAGTTCCGAGAGCGGGCGCCAGTTGTGGGCCTTCGGCCGCGACGCCTGGCGCGAAGTCAAGAAGGTCGTGTGGCCGTCCCGCAAGGAAGCCGTCCAGATGACAGCCTACGTGTTCGCTTTCGTGGCGGTCATGTCGGTGTTTCTCTGGCTCACCGACAAGACGCTCGAGTGGGTGTTCTTCGACCTCATTCTGGGCTGGAGAAAATAAATGACCGACGCTGTCGAAACCACCCCGGAAGCCACGCCGATTCTCGCGGCGCCGACCAACCCCGATTTCCGCTGGTACGTCGTCCATGCCTATTCGGGCATGGAAAAGGCGGTCGAGCGCAACATCACCGAGCGCATCAATCGCGCCGCGATGCAGGACAAGTTCGGCCGCATCATGGTGCCGACCGAAGAGGTCGTCGAAATCAAGAATGGCCAGAAGCGCACCACCGAGCGCCGGTTCTTCCCTGGCTACGTCCTGGTCGAGATGATCATGGACGACGAGAGCTGGCACCTGGTGAAGCACACCAACAAGGTGACGGGCTTCGTCGGCGGCGCCAAGAATCGCCCGGCCCCGATCTCGCAGAAAGAGGTCGAGGACATCGTCAGCCAGATGCAGCAGGGCACCGAGAAGCCGCGCCACAAGGTGGAGTTCACTGTCGGCGAATTCGTGCGCGTCAAGGAAGGTCCGTTCACCGACTTCAACGGCACCGTCGAAGAAGTGAACTACGACAAGAACAAGGTGCGTGTGTCCGTGATGATCTTCGGGCGCGCCACCCCGGTCGAGCTGGGCTTCGCGGAAGTCGAGAAGACCTGATTCAGCGGGCGGCACCGAACGCTTCGGTGCCGCTCTCCCGGTTTCCTGTCTCCCGACTCGGCAGGAAACGTCACCCTAGAGTCGTCAACCCCGGGGAGCCACGGCCGAATGCCGAGGCGATATCACCCGCAAGGAGCAAAGCATGGCGAAAAAAATCGTCGGCTTCATCAAGCTGCAAGTGCCAGCTGGTAAGGCCAACCCGTCACCACCCATCGGTCCCGCACTGGGCCAGCGTGGTTTGAACATCATGGAGTTCTGCAAGGCGTTCAATGCGCAGACGCAGAGCTACGAGCCGGGTCTGGCGCTGCCGGTGGTCATCACCGCCTTCGCGGACAAGAGCTTCACCTTCATCATCAAGTCGCCGCCGGCCGGCGTCCTGATCAAGAAGGCTATCAAGCTGGACAAGGGCTCGGCCCGTCCGCACCTGGACAAGGTCGGCAAGATCACGCGCGCACAGCTCGAAGAGATCGCCAAGACCAAGATGAAGGATCTGACGGCGGCCGACATGGACGCCGCTGTCCGCACCATCGCGGGCACCGCCCGTTCGATGGGTGTCAACGTGGAGGGCGTGTGAAATGACCAAGCTGACCAAGAAGGCCAAGGCCCTGCAAGGCAAGGTCGACAGCAACAAGCTGTACCCGCTCGCTGATGCGATCGTCCTGGTGAAGGACGCCGCCACCGCCAAGTTCGATGAGTCCATCGACGTGGCTGTGCAGCTCGGCATCGACGCGAAGAAGTCGGACCAGGTCGTGCGTGGCGCCGTCGTGCTGCCCAACGGCACCGGCAAGACCAAGCGCGTCGCCGTGTTCGCACAGGGCGCCAAGGCTGAAGAAGCCAAGGCCGCCGGCGCCGACATCGTCGGTATGGACGACCTCGCCGCCATGGTGAAGGCCGGCGACATGCCGTTCGACGTCGTGATCGCCGCACCGGATGCCATGCGCGTCGTCGGTACGCTGGGCCAGATCCTCGGCCCGCGCGGCCTGATGCCCAACCCCAAGGTCGGCACGGTCACGCCGGACGTTGCGCAAGCGGTCCGCAATGCCAAGGCCGGTCAGGTGCAGTTCCGCGTCGACAAGGCCGGCATCGTGCACGGCACGATCGGCCGTCGCTCGTTCGACAACGACAAGCTGCAGGGCAACCTGGCTGCGCTGATCGACGCGCTGGTCAAGGCCAAGCCGGCGACCAGCAAGGGCGTGTACCTGCGCAAGGTCGCCGTGTCGTCGACGATGGGCCTCGGCGTGCGCGTCGACACCCAGTCGATCGCACAGAGCTGATGTGAAGAATTTGCCGTGTCCCTCGGGGCGCGGCGATGTGGTGGGCCAGCGCGGCGCCGTTTTCGGACGGCAGGCGTGTTGGGCCATCCAAGACCGCTGGCGTGCAGTTCGCTGCACTTAATCGATGCACTCGGGCATCACCAGCGCAGATGGCGATCCCGCTGCAAGGAATCCGTTTCCGAAACAGTTGGTCGCTGCATGTAGCGCGTCTCGAGGCCCCGGCCGAAGGACGCATTAAAAGGAGTAGACCTTGAGTCTGAATCGCAGTGAGAAAGAAGCGGTCATCAGTGATGTGACCAGCCTCGCCGCAAAAGCTCAAACGCTCGTGATGGCGGAATACCGTGGTATCACGGTGGCTGACATGACCAAATTGCGCAACACCGCGCGCAGCCAGGGCGTGACGCTCAGCGTGTTGAAGAACACGCTGGCACGCCGTGCTGTCGCCGGAAGCGCATTTGAGATCGTCGGCGACCAGATGACCGGTCCGCTGATCTACGGCTTCTCCGAAGACGCTGTGGCTGCCGCGAAAGTGGTGGCCGATTTCGCGAAGACCAACGACAAGTTGGTGATTCGCGGCGGTGCTTTCGGTGGCAAGGCCCTGGACGTCGACGGCGTGAAGCAACTGGCCAACATCCCTTCGAAGGAAGTGCTGCTGGCGCAATTGCTGGGCTTGATGCAATCCCCCATTTCCCGCACTGCCCGCGTTCTCGCGGCGCTGGCCGAGAAGCGTGGTGGTGGCGAAGCACCGGCCGAGGCTGCGGCCGAAGCGCAAGCGGCGTAAGCCTTGCGTTCGAGAAATTCAACCCAATTGTTAGGAAACCAAAATGGCATTCGATAAAGACGCATTTTTGACCGCGCTGGACAGCATGACGGTCCTGGAACTCAACGACCTGGTCAAGGCCATCGAAGAGAAGTTCGGCGTGAGCGCCGCTGCAATGTCGGCCCCCGCCGGTGCTGGCGGTGGCGCTGCCGCCGCTGTGGCCGAAGAGCAGACCGAGTTCAACGTCATGCTCATGGATGCTGGCGCGAACAAGGTGTCGGCGATCAAGGCCGTGCGC
Source organism: Variovorax restrictus (assembly GCF_051216715.1). NCBI lineage: Bacteria > Pseudomonadati > Pseudomonadota > Betaproteobacteria > Burkholderiales > Comamonadaceae > Variovorax > Variovorax restrictus. Next base: position 27,510 of record NZ_JBPJZH010000012.1, on the reverse strand, counting down.
GAAATCACCGGCCTGGGCCTCAAGGAAGCCAAGGACCTGGTGGAAGCCGCTCCCAAGGCCGTCAAGGAAGGCCTGTCGAAGGCTGACGCTGAAGCCGCCAAGAAGAAGCTGGAAGATGCCGGCGCCAAGGTGGAACTGAAGTAATTCAGTCTCCCTGAAGGGCTGGAGGTGCTCGAAAGAGCCCTCCAGCCTTTGCCGCTTTCAGAGCGCACCCACAAGCCGACGTCGCGACGCGGCTTTTGAGTGTCTTCTGACCCCGACTGCAGAAGACCCCTTGGTTCGGGTGATGTGCAACGCATCACTGTCCGCCAACGGCTGGTAGTGGCCAGCCGCCAAGCAGTGGTGCGAAAGCGCTGCTGACAAGTCGCGCAAGATCTCAAGCACCGGAGCTCTCATGGCCCAAACGTCCACGTACAGTTACACCGAACGCAAGCGCATCCGAAAGAATTTCGGCAGCCGCGACAGCGTCGTTGAAATCCCCTACCTGCTGCAGATGCAGAAGGACGCGTACACCGCGTTCCTGCAAGCGGGCATCGCGCCGCAGAAGCGCACGGTCGAAGGCCTGCAGGCCGCGTTCGACGCCGCGTTCCCGATCGTCTCGCACAACGGTTTCGTGGAAATGAAGTTCCTCGAGTACAACCTGGCGAAGCCGGCCTTCGACGTGCGCGAGTGCCAGACGCGGGGCCTGACCTTCGCGTCGGCCGTGCGCGCCAAGGTCCAGCTCATCATCTATGACCGCGAGTCGTCGACCTCGCAGTCGAAGGTGGTCAAGGAAGTGAAGGAACAAGAGGTCTACATGGGCGAAGTGCCGCTCATGACCGAGAAGGGCTCGTTCATCATCAACGGCACCGAGCGCGTCATCGTGTCGCAGCTCCACCGTTCGCCGGGCGTGTTCTTCGAACACGACAAGGGCAAGACGCACAGCTCGGGCAAGTTGCTGTTCTCGGCCCGCGTGATTCCCTACCGCGGCTCGTGGCTCGACTTCGAATTCGACCCGAAGGACATGCTGTACTTCCGCGTCGACCGTCGCCGCAAGATGCCGGTCACGATCCTGCTGAAGGCCATCGGCCTGAATCCGGAATCGATCCTCGCGAACTTCTTCGTGAACGACAACTTCCGCCTGATGGACAGCGGCGCGCAGATGGAGTTCGTCTCCGAGCGCCTGCGCGGCGAAGTCGCGCGCTTCGACATCACCGACAAGTCGGGCAAGGTCGTGGTCGCCAAGGACAAGCGCGTCACCGCGCGCCACACCCGTGAGCTCGAGCAGGGCGGAACCACGCACATCAGCGTGCCGGAAGACTTCCTGGTCGGCCGCGTGGTCGCCCGCAACATCGTCGACGCCGACTCGGGCGAAATCCTGGCCAAGGCCAACGACGAGCTGACCGAAGCGCTGCTGAAGAAGCTGCGCACGGCCGGCGTGCAGGACATCCAGGTCATCTACACGAACGAGCTGGACCAGGGCGCCTATATCTCGCAGACGCTGCGCATCGACGAAACGGTGGACGAGTTCGCCGCGCGCGTGGCCATCTACCGCATGATGCGTCCCGGCGAGCCGCCGACGGAAGACGCAGTGCAGGCCCTGTTCCAGCGCTTGTTCTACAACCCGGACACGTACGACCTGTCGCGCGTCGGCCGCATGAAGTTCAACGCCAAGGTCGGCCGCGACGAGTCGACCGGCCCGATGGTGCTGACCAATGAAGACATCCTGCATGTCGTCAAGATCCTGGTCGACCTGCGCAACGGCAATGGCGAAGTCGACGACATCGACCACCTGGGCAACCGCCGCGTGCGTTGCGTCGGCGAACTGGCCGAGAACCAGTACCGCACCGGTCTGGCCCGCATCGAGAAGGCCGTGAAGGAACGTCTGGGTCAGGCCGAGCAAGAGCCGCTGATGCCGCACGACCTGATCAACAGCAAGCCGATCTCGGCCGCGCTGAAGGAGTTCTTCGGTGCGTCGCAGCTGTCGCAGTTCATGGACCAGACGAATCCGCTGTCCGAAATCACCCACAAGCGCCGCGTGTCGGCCCTTGGCCCGGGTGGTCTGACGCGTGAGCGTGCCGGCTTCGAAGTGCGCGACGTGCACGTGACCCATTACGGCCGCGTCTGCCCGATCGAAACGCCCGAAGGCCCGAACATCGGCCTGATCAACTCGCTGGCCCTGTACGCTCGCCTGAACGAATACGGCTTCATCGAGACGCCGTACCGCCGCGTGGTCGACAGCAAGGTCACGATGGACATCGACTACCTGTCGGCCATCGAGGAAGGCAAGTACGTCATCGCCCAGGCCAACGCGGCCCTGGACAAGGACGGCAAGCTGACCGGCGACCTGGTCTCCGCGCGTGAAGCCGGCGAGTCGATCCTGGTGGGGGCAGAGCGCGTTCAGTACATGGACGTGTCGCCCGCGCAGATCGTGTCGGTGGCGGCGTCGCTCGTGCCCTTCCTGGAGCACGACGATGCGAACCGCGCGCTGATGGGCGCCAACATGCAGCGCCAGGCCGTGCCGGTGCTGCGCCCCGAGAAGCCTTTCGTCGGCACCGGCATCGAGCGCGTCTCCGCGGTCGACTCGGGCACCGTGGTGACCGCGACCCGCGGCGGTATCGTCGACTACGTCGATGCGACCCGTGTCGTGGTGCGCGTGAACGACGCCGAAGCGGCCGCCGGTGAAGTTGGTGTGGACATCTACAACCTGATCAAGTATCAGCGTTCGAACCAGAACACCAACATCCACCAGCGCCCGATCGTCAAGCGCGGCGACCACATCGCCAAGGGCGACGTGGTGGCCGACGGTGCGTCCACCGACCTCGGCGAGCTGGCCCTCGGCCAGAACATGCTGATCGGCTTCATGCCGTGGAATGGCTACAACTTCGAAGACTCGATCCTGATCTCCGAACGCGTCGTCGCCGAAGACCGCTACACCTCGATCCACATCGAGGAACTGGTGGTGATGGCACGCGACACCAAGCTGGGCGCCGAAGAAATCACGCGCGACATTCCGAACCTGGCCGAGCAGCAGCTCAACCGCCTCGACGAGTCCGGCATCATCTATGTCGGTGCCGAAGTGCAGCCGGGCGACACGCTGGTGGGCAAGGTCACGCCGAAGGGCGAGACCACGCTGACGCCGGAAGAGAAGCTGCTGCGCGCCATCTTCGGCGAGAAGGCTTCCGACGTGAAGGACACCTCGCTGCGTGTCGACCAGGGCTCGCAAGGCACCGTGATCGACGTGCAGGTGTTCACCCGCGAAGGCATCACGCGCGACAAGCGCGCCCAGCAGATCATCGACGACGAGCTCAAGCGCTTCCGCCTCGACCTGAACGACCAGCTGCGCATCGTCGAAGCCGACGCGTTCGACCGGATCGAAAAGCTCTTGACCGGCAAGGCCGCCAACGGCGGCCCGAACAAGCTGGCCAAGGGCACCAAGCTCGACAAGGCCTATTTGTCGTCGATCGAGAAGTTCCACTGGTTCGACATCCGCCCGGCGGACGACGAAGTGGCGTCGCAGCTCGAATCGATCAAGAACTCGCTCGAGCAGACGCGCCACAGCTTCGACCTCGCGTTCGAAGAGAAGCGCAAGAAACTCACGCAGGGCGACGAGCTGCCCGCGGGCGTGCTCAAGATGGTCAAGGTCTACCTGGCCGTCAAGCGCCGCCTGCAACCCGGCGACAAGATGGCCGGCCGTCACGGCAACAAGGGCGTGGTGTCGAAGATCGTTCCGGTCGAAGACATGCCCCACATGGCGGACGGCACGCCGTGCGACATCTGCCTGAACCCGCTGGGCGTGCCTTCGCGGATGAACGTGGGCCAGGTGCTCGAAGTGCATCTGGGCTGGGCCGGCAAGGGCATCGGCCAGCGCATCGGTGACCTGCTGCAGGCCGAGGCGAAGATCGCGGAACTCCGCGCCTTCCTCGACAAGCTCTACAACGGATCGGGCCGCAAGGAAGACCTGAGCAAGCTGAGCGATGGTGAAGTGGTCGCGATGGCCGGCAACCTGTCGAACGGCGTGACCTTCGCGACGCCCGTGTTCGACGGCGCCACGGAAGAAGAAATCCGCGGCATGCTGCAGCTCGCCTACCCGGAAGAGATCGCCAAGCTCAAGGGCCTGACCGACACCCGCACGCAGGCTTACCTGTACGACGGCCGCACCGGCGACCAGTTCGAGCGTCCGGTCACCGTCGGCTACATGCACTTCTTGAAGCTGCACCACCTGGTGGACGACAAGATGCACGCGCGCTCGACCGGTCCGTACTCGCTGGTCACGCAGCAGCCGCTGGGCGGCAAGGCCCAGTTCGGCGGCCAGCGTTTCGGCGAAATGGAAGTGTGGGCGCTCGAGGCCTACGGCGCCGCCTACGTGCTGCAGGAAATGCTGACGGTGAAGTCCGACGACGTGCAAGGCCGTACCAAGGTGTACGAGAGCATCGTCAAGGGCGAACACTCCATCGAAGCCGGCATGCCGGAATCGTTCAATGTGCTGGTCAAGGAAATCCGTTCCCTGGGCCTGGACATCGAACTCGAACGCTCATAAGCAAGACAAGGAAAGAGTCCCATGAAGTCATTACTCGACCTGTTCAAGCAATTCACGCCCGATGAGCATTTCGATGCCATCAGCATCCGCATGGCTTCGCCCGAGAAGATCCGTTCGTGGTCTTTCGGCGAAGTGAAGAAGCCCGAGACGATCAACTACCGCACCTTCAAGCCCGAACGCGACGGCCTGTTCTGCGCCAAGATCTTCGGGCCCATCAAGGACTACGAATGCCTGTGCGGCAAGTACAAGCGCCTCAAGCACCGCGGTGTCATCTGCGAGAAGTGCGGCGTTGAAGTCACGCAGACCAAGGTGCGTCGCGAGCGCATGGGTCACATCGACCTCGCCGCGCCCTGCGCCCACATTTGGTTCCTGAAGTCGCTGCCGTCGCGTCTGGGCCTGGTGCTCGACATGACGCTGCGCGACATCGAACGCGTGCTGTATTTCGAAGCCTACGTGGTGACCGACCCCGGCATGACCCCGCTGAAGAAGTTCAGCATCATGTCCGAGGACGACTACGACACGAAGCGCAAGGAATTCGGCGACGAGTTCGTCGCCAAGATGGGCGCCGAAGGCATCAAGGACCTGCTCGAAGGCATCGAACTCGACAGCGAGATCGAGCGCCTGCGCGGCGACCTGACCGGCTCCGAAGTCAAGGTCAAGAAGAACTCCAAGCGCCTGAAGGTGCTGGAAGCCTTCCGCAAGTCGGGCATCAAGCCGCAGTGGATGGTGCTCGAAGTGCTGCCCGTGCTGCCGCCGGACCTGCGTCCGCTGGTGCCGCTGGACGGCGGCCGCTTCGCCACGTCGGACCTGAACGACCTGTACCGTCGCGTCATCAACCGCAATTCGCGCCTGCGTCGCCTGCTGGAGCTCAAGGCCCCGGAAATCATCGCGCGCAACGAAAAGCGGATGCTGCAGGAAGCGGTCGACTCGCTGCTGGACAACGGCCGTCGCGGCAAGGCCATGACGGGCGCCAACAAGCGCGCACTGAAGTCGCTGGCCGACATGATCAAGGGCAAGGGCGGTCGTTTCCGTCAGAACTTGCTGGGCAAGCGCGTCGACTACTCGGGCCGTTCGGTCATCGTGGTGGGCCCGACGCTCAAGCTGCACCAGTGCGGCCTGCCCAAGCTGATGGCGCTCGAGCTGTTCAAGCCCTTCATCTTCTCGCGCCTCGAAGCCATGGGCATCGCGACGACGATCAAGGCGGCCAAGAAGGAAGTCGAATCCGGCACGCCGGTGGTCTGGGACATCCTGGAAGAGGTCATCAAGGAACACCCGGTGATGCTCAACCGTGCGCCGACGCTGCACCGTCTGGGCATCCAGGCCTTCGAACCCATCCTGATCGAAGGCAAGGCGATCCAGCTGCACCCGCTGGTTTGCGCGGCCTTCAACGCCGACTTCGACGGCGACCAGATGGCCGTCCACGTGCCGCTGTCGGTGGAAGCGCAGATGGAAGCCCGCACGCTGATGCTGGCCTCCAACAACGTGCTGTTCCCCGCATCGGGCGAACCCTCGATCGTGCCGTCGCAAGACGTGGTGCTGGGTCTGTACTACACGACCCGTGACCGCATCAACGGCAAGGGCGAGGGCCTGATCTTCTCCGACATCGGTGAAGTCCAGCGCGCACTCGACGCCAACGAGGTCGAGCTGACCGCCAAGGTCGCCGTGCGCATCACCGAGTACACCAAGGACAAGGAAACCGGCGAATTCACGCCGTCGACCGCCCTGGTGGACACGACCGTGGGCCGCGCGCTGCTGTCCGAGATCCTGCCGAAGGGCCTGCCGTTCTCGAACATCAACAAGGCGTTGAAGAAGAAGGAAATCTCCAAGCTCATCAACGTCTCGTTCCGCAAGTGCGGTCTGAAAGAGACCGTGGTGTTCGCCGACAAGCTGCTGCAGAACGGTTTCCGTCTCGCGACGAAGGCCGGTATCTCGATCGCCATCGACGACATGCTGGTGCCCGCCGAGAAGCACGGCATCATCGAGCGCTCGGCCAAGGAAGTGAAGGAGATCGAACAGCAGTACGTCTCCGGTCTGGTGACCTCCGGCGAGCGCTACAACAAGGTGGTGGACATCTGGGGCAAGGCCGGCGACGAAGTGTCGAAGGTCATGATGGCCAAGCTCTCCAAGGAGCGCGTCATCGATCGCCACGGCAAGGACGTCGAGCAGGAGTCCTTCAACTCGATCTACATGATGGCCGACTCGGGTGCGCGCGGTTCCGCCGCGCAGATCCGTCAGGTCGCCGGCATGCGGGGCCTGATGGCCAAGCCCGACGGCTCGATCATCGAGACGCCCATCACCGCGAACTTCCGCGAAGGTCTGAACGTGCTGGAGTACTTCATCTCCACCCACGGTGCCCGTAAGGGTCTGGCCGACACCGCGCTGAAGACCGCGAACTCGGGTTACCTGACGCGTCGTCTGGTCGACGTGACGCAGGACCTGGTCGTGATCGAACAGGACTGCGGCACGCACGGCGGCTACGTCATGCGCGCCATCGTCGAAGGCGGTGAAGTCATCGAATCGCTGCGCGACCGAATCCTCGGCCGTTCCGCTGCCGACGACGTGCTCCACCCCGAGACGCAAGCCGTGCTGCTCGCCGCTGGCGAGATGTTCGACGAAGACAACATCGAGATGCTCGAGGCCCAAGGCGTCGACGAGGTCAAGGTGCGTACCGCGCTCACGTGCGAAACGCGCTTCGGCATCTGCGCCACCTGCTACGGCCGCGACCTCGGCCGCGGCGGCCTGATCAACATCGGCGAAGCGGTCGGCGTGATCGCCGCGCAGTCGATCGGCGAGCCCGGCACGCAGCTGACGATGCGGACCTTCCACATCGGTGGTGCAGCGTCGCGTGCGGCGATCGCCTCCAGCGTGGAAGCCAAGTCGAACGGTTCGATCGGTTTCAACGCCACGATGCGCTACGTGACGAACAGCAAGAACGAGCTGGTCGTGATCTCGCGTTCGGGCGAAATCATCATCCACGACGAGCATGGTCGTGAGCGCGAACGCCACAAGGTGCCGTACGGCGCCATCCTGGCGGTCAAGGCCGATCAGCAGGTCAAGGCCGGCTTCATCCTGGCCAACTGGGACCCGCTGACGCGCCCCATCATCACCGAGTTCGCCGGCAAGGCGCAGTTCGAGAACGTGGAAGAAGGCCTCACGGTCGCCAAGCAGGTGGACGAAGTCACCGGCCTGTCGACCCTGGTCGTGATCGACCCAAAGCGCCGCGGCGCTGCCAAGGTCGTGCGCCCGCAGGTCAAGCTGATCGACGCCTCGGGCGCCGAAGTGAAGATCCCCGGCACCGACCACTCGGTGACGATCGGCTTCCCGATCGGCTCGCTGGTGCAGATCCGCGACGGCCAGGATGTGGGCCCCGGCGAAGTGCTGGCCCGCATTCCGGTCGAAGGCCAGAAGACGCGCGACATCACCGGCGGTCTGCCGCGTGTGGCCGAGCTGTTCGAAGCCCGCTCGCCGAAGGACAAGGGCATGCTGGCAGAGATGACCGGTACCGTGTCGTTCGGCAAGGAGACCAAGGGCAAGCTGCGCCTGCAGATCACCGACCCCGAAGGCGGCGTCTACGAAGAACTCGTGCCGAAGGAAAAGAACATCCTGGTGCACGAAGGCCAGGTGGTGAACAAGGGCGAGTCCGTGGTCGACGGCCCGGCGGACCCGCAGGACATCCTGCGCCTGCTGGGTTCGGAAGAACTCGCGCGCTACATCGTGGACGAAGTGCAGGACGTGTACCGCTTGCAGGGTGTGAAGATCAACGACAAGCACATCGAGGTGATCGTTCGCCAGATGCTGCGCCGCGTCGTGGTCGACAACATCGGCGACACGAACTACATCTCGGGCGAACAGGTCGAACGCAGCGAAATGCTCAACACCAACGACGCCCTGCGCGCCGACGGCAAGATCCCCGCGACGTTCACCAACCTGCTGCTCGGTATCACGAAGGCATCGCTGTCGACCGACTCGTTCATCTCCGCGGCGTCCTTCCAGGAAACGACGCGCGTGCTGACCGAAGCCGCGATCATGGGCAAGCGCGACGAGCTGCGCGGCCTGAAGGAAAACGTGATCGTGGGTCGTCTGATCCCGGCCGGCACCGGCATGGCGTACCACCAGGCACGCCGCGCGAAGGACCAGATGGACGAGGCCGAGCGCCGCGCCATCGCCGAGTCCGAAGCCGCCGAACTGGCTGGCAACGGCTCGGACGACGCGACCACGGTCGACGCCAGCGAAGGTGCTGCGACCGAGTAACCGGTCGCTGATCGCCTGGCCATGAACGGCCTCCAGACGCCCCCGTCCGCCAGCGGACCGGGGGCGTTTTTTTGTCTCTGTCCCCCACGGCCCCTGTGCGGTGCCGCGGGGTGTGGCCGGTAGACGCGCCGTGATGGACCGTCTGCCGCCCGAGCTGCCGTGGTGGATTGCCGCGGCCGTGCTCCTCTTCTGGTTCGTGGGTGCCTACAACCGGCTGGTGCGTCTGCGCTCGGCCGCGCTGCAGGCTTACACGACGCTCGACGCCGCCCTGGCGCGCCAGCTGGAGTTCGTGCAGGCGCGCGCGATCGCGGCCGACGACGCGGTCTACGGCCGGCACGCCATCGTGCAGTTGCACGCCACCGCCCTTCAACTGACCACCTTGCTCGGCGCGACGCGCCAGCGCCCGCTCGACCCCGAGCGCATGGCCGCGCTGGCCACGGCGCTGCATGTGATGCTGGCGGCCTGGCAGCGGCTCTTTCCCGACGAGGTCGTCAGCTTCGACGCCGACGGCATGCTGTCGCGACCGGTCCCGCTGGGCGGCGTCGTGATCGATGCGCCCGTGGCCGGCGCGATCGCCTGGCCGGAGCCTTCGGCCGCCGCCGAGATCGCGCGCGGTCAGTTCAACCAGGCGGTCCGCCAGTACAACGCGGCGGTCGGCCAAGTGCCGGCGGTGCTGGTGGCATGGGTGATGCAACTGCGACGGGCGGCCGAACTCACCTGACGCCTCCGGCCAATGTCGGCTCCCTTCACCCCACGTCGTCCACGGACGCCGTTGTTACCATCCATCGCTTGTCCGACCTCTCCGACCCCTCCCTCTCGCCGCCACTCTGGCGCCAGTTGCAGCTGACCGCCCAGGCGCTGGCTGCGATCCGCGCCGGCATGTCCGGCACCGCCGCTTTCGAAGCCATCGAGCCCGCTATGCGGCCGGGCGTCCAGTCGCTCGGCTTCCAGGTGCTGCGCCGGCTCGGCCGTGCAGAAGCACTGCGCCGCCACCTGGCCAAGCGCACGCCGCCGCCGCCGGCCGACGCGCTGCTCTGCACCGCCCTGGCGCTCGCCTGGGAGGCTGCGTCCTCGCCCTACGAGCCGTTCACGCTGGTCGATCAGGCGGTGGAGGCGGCCAAGCGCAACCCGGTCACGCGGGCGCAGGCCAGCTTCATCAACGCCTGCCTGCGCCGCTTCCTGCGGGAGCGTGACGAACTGGTCGCGGCCACCGAGAAGGAGCCGGTCGCGCAGTGGAACCACCCGCGCTGGTGGATCGAGCGCCTGCGGCGCGACCACCCGCGCGAATGGCAGCGCGTGCTGGCCGCCGACAACCAGCAGGCCCCGATGACGCTGCGGGTCAATCGCCGCAAGGGCGCTGTCGCCGACTACCTGCTGGCTTTGAAACGCGTCGGCCTCGACGGCCATGCGGTGGGCCGCGATGGCATCCAATTGCATCAGGCGCGGCCGGTGCAGCAGCTCCCGGGCTTCGCCGACGGCGCGGTGTCGGTGCAGGACGCGGCGGCCCAGCTCGCGGCGCCCTTGCTGCTCGACGGCCTCGTCCCGCCCGCTTTCGGCGCGCCGCTGCGGGTGCTCGACGCCTGCGCCGCGCCCGGCGGCAAGACGGCCCATCTGCTCGAACATGCCGGCGACATGCCGATCGAGGTGATCGCCCTGGAGGTCGATGCCCAGCGCAGCCGTCGCATCGGCGAAACGCTGGCCCGGCTGGGCCTCGACGCGCAGGTGGTCGTGGCCGATGCCGGCCGCCCGGCCCAGTGGTGGGACGGCCAGCCCTTCGACGCCATCCTGCTCGACGCGCCCTGCACGGCGTCCGGAATCGTCCGTCGGCATCCCGACGTCCGCTGGCTGCGCCGCGAGAGCGACACCGAACAGCTCGCGCTTCAACAAGCCATGCTGCTGGCGGCACTCTGGCCGCTGCTGAAGCCGGGCGGGCGGCTGCTCTATTGCACGTGCTCGGTGTTCCGGGAAGAAGGCGCGCACCAGATCGATGCGTTCCTTGCGCACAACACCGACGCCCGAATCAAGCCGTCCCCCGGCCATTTGCTTCCCCAAAGTGGGGGGATGGGCCGTGGCGTCCCGGACAATGACCTGGGTGATCACGACGGTTTCTTCTACGCCTTGCTTGAAAAACACGCACGCTGACCCGCGCCCCGGCGGGGCGCGTGGCGGGTCGTCGTTCGGATGGGTCGCGCTGCTGCTGCTCGGGCTCGTGCTCCTGTGGGGCGCGGTCGCGCCGGTGGCGGCGCAGCCGCACGGTGCATCGGTGACGCAGATGCGCCTCGAGAACGGCGACGACGGCGTCTACCTCACCGCCGCCGTCCAGTTCGAGCTGCCGACGCTGGTCGAGGACGTGCTCGACAAAGGCATCGCCCTGCATTTCGTCGCTGAGGCCGAGCTCTACCGCGAGCGCTGGTACTGGACCGACCGCAAGGTGGCGCAGGTCAGCCGCTACATGCGCCTGGCCTACCAGCCGCTGACGCGGCGCTGGCGGCTCAACGTGGCGCCGGTTCCCATCACCGGCAACGCCGGCTTCGGCGTGTCGCTCAACCAGAACTTCGACAGCCTCGCCGAGGCGCTGGATGCGGTCAAACGCATCGGGCGCCTGCGCCTGGGCGACGTGGCGGAGATCGGCGAAGACGGCCAGCACCCGGTCGTCTTCCGCTTCCGGCTCGACACCACGCAGCTGCCGCGCCCGTTCCAGATCGGCATGGTCGGCCAGTCCGAATGGGACATCGCCACCGAGCGCAGCGCGCGCCTGGCGATGGAGAAGCCGCGGTGAGCACCGAGCCGCGCGACACCCCGGTCGCCTCGGCGGCACGACGCGCCAAGGCGGTGCGCTGGGCGGTCGGCGTGATCGCCGCGCTGGTCACCGCCGTCGGCCTGGTGCTGATGTTCCTGCTGGCGCTGTCGACCAACAACCGCACGCTGTACGAAGAGAACTACGCGCGGCTCTTCGGCATCAACGTCGTCGTGGCTGTGCTGCTGTCGCTGGTGCTGGCCTGGGTGATCTTCCGGCTGCTGCGGCGGCTGCGGCAGGGCAAGTTCGGCAGCCGGCTGCTGATCAAGCTCGCGGCCATCTTCGCGCTGGTCGGTGTGGTGCCGGGGGTGCTGGTGTACTTCGTGTCGTACCAGTTCGTGTCGCGCTCGATCGAGAGCTGGTTCGACGTCAAGGTCGAAGGCGCGCTCGACGCCGGCCTGAACCTCGGCCGTGCGACGCTCGATTCGCTCTCGGCCGACCTGATGAGCAAGACCCGCGGCGCCAGCACGCAACTGGCCGACGTGCCCGACACCAGCGCCGGCCTGGTGCTCGAACGCATCCGCGATCAGCTCGGCGCCACCGACGTCGTGCTCTGGACCGGCGCCGGTCAGTTGATCGCCGGCGCCGGCGCATCGCGCTTCCAGATCAACCCCGAGCGGCCGACGCCTCAGCAGTTCCGGCAGGCGCGAAGCGACCGCGCCGTCGCCCACATCGAAGGCCTCGACGAGACACCCGCCACGCAAGGCGCACCGCCGCCGCCAGCGTCGGTGCGGGCGCTCGCCCTGGTTCAGCGCCCGGGTTTCGAGTTCAACACCGAGCCGCGCTTCCTGCAAGTGGTGCAGCCGCTGCCGCCTGCGGTCGTGGCCAACGCGCTCGCGGTGCAGGAGGCCAACCGCGAATACCAGGAGCGCTCGCTGGCGCGCGACGGGTTGCGCCGCATGTACATCGGCACGCTCACGCTGTGCCTGTTCCTCGCGGTGTTCGGCGCGGTGCTGCTCGCCGTGCTCTTCGGCAACGGGCTGGCGCGACCGCTGCTGGTGCTGGCCGACGGTGTGCGCCAGGTGGCCGCCGGCGATTTGCGCCCGACCGCCGTGCTGCAGGGCAAGGATGAACTGGGCGGCCTGACACGCTCGTTCGCGGTCATGACGCAGCAGCTGTCCGATGCGCGCGCCGCCGTCGAGAAGACCGTCGGCGAACTCGACGCCGCGCGCGGCAACCTGCAGACCATCCTCGACAACCTGACTTCGGGCGTGATCGTGCTCGACGAAGCCGGCCGCGTGCTGTCGACCAACCCCGGCGCCACGCGCGTGCTGCGCGCGCCCCTGGCGGCCTACGAAGGGCAACCCTTCGCCGACGTGCCCGGTCTGGCCACTTTTGCGCAGAGCGTGCAGCAGCAGTTCGACGACTTCGAGGTCGAGCGTGCGCAGCACGGCCTCGACCACTGGCAGCACGCCTTCGAACTGCATGCCGGCAATTCGGGCATGTCGCAGGACGCGATCAGCATCGTGGCTCGCGGCGCGGAGCTGCCGGGCGCTGCGCGGCTGCTGGTGTTCGACGACATCTCCGAGATCGTCTCGGCCCAGCGCGCGCAAGCCTGGGGCGAGGTCGCACGCCGGCTGGCGCACGAGATCAAGAACCCGTTGACGCCGATCCAGCTGTCGGCCGAGCGTCTCGAGATGAAGCTCTCCGGCAAGGTGCCGCCGCCCGAGCAGGCCATCCTCACCAAGTCCGTCAAGACCATCGTCGACCAGGTCGACGCGATGAAGCGGCTGGTCAACGAATTCCGCGACTACGCCCGACTGCCGGCGGCCGACCTTAAACCTGTCGACCTCAACGGGTTGGTGACCGACGTGCTTCAGCTCTACGGTCACGACAACGCACCGAACGCGCTGCACTGCGAACTCGACCCGCGCTGCCCGCCGATCCGGGGCGACGCACAGCAGATCCGCCAGGTCATCCACAACCTGCTGCAGAACGCGCAGGACGCCGCCGAGGCCGCTGCCGCGCAGGGGCGGAACGGTGAAGTCGTGGTGCGCACGCGCCTGGGCGATTCGGGTCAGCGCGTGCGCCTGACCGTGCAGGACAGCGGCCCTGGCTTCGCCGAGAACATCCTCAAGCGGGCCTTCGAGCCCTACGTCACCACCAAGACCAAGGGCACCGGCTTGGGCCTCGCCGTGGTCAAGAAGATCGCCGACGAGCACGGCGCGCGCATCGAGTTGTCGAACCGCATCGTCGACGGGGCTGTGGCAGGTGCGCAAGTCTCGTTATCATTCGCGCTGGCCGGCGAACCGCAGGTAGCGCTCGCTCACACCGACGATTCGAAACCATCCACCGCCTGAGGCCCGCGCCTTGCGAGGATGATCCGGCCGACGCACCCGTCTCACCCCGCACAACGCAGCAGCAAAAAAAGACTCATGGCAAACATCCTCGTGGTCGACGACGAGCTGGGCATCCGGGACCTGCTCTTCGAGATTCTCAATGACGAAGGCCACCATGTGGAACTCGCCGAGAACGCCGCCGAAGCACGCGCCGCCCGTCAACGTGCCCGACCCGACCTCGTGCTGCTCGACATCTGGATGCCCGATACCGACGGCGTCACGCTGTTGAAGGAGTGGTCGACCGCCGGCCTGCTCAGCATGCCCGTCGTGATGATGAGCGGCCACGCCACCATCGACACCGCGGTCGACGCCACCCGCATCGGCGCCTTCGCCTTCCTCGAAAAGCCCATCACCATGCAGAAGCTGCTCAAGGCAGTGGAGCAGGGCCTGGCACGCGAGAGCGCCCGCCGCGCGGCGGCCAGCGTCGTGCCGGTCACCAGCGGCATGGCGGCTGTCGTGACCACCATCGGCGAAGCCGCGCTGGCACAGGCGATGCCCGTCGTGTCGGCCGTGGTCGACAGCGGCCCGCAGTCGCGCCAGAGTTTCGACCTCGACCGACCGCTGCGCGATGCGCGCGACGGGTTCGAGAAGGCCTACTTCGAATTCCATCTCGCCATGGAGAACGGCTCGATGACCCGCGTTGCCGAGAAGACCGGCCTCGAGCGCACCCACCTCTACAGAAAACTCAAACAGTTGGGGGTCGATCTTTCCAGAGGCCGCCGAAGCGCTGTATAATCGCAGGCTGCACACCATGGCCCGGTAGCTCAGTTGGTAGAGCAGCGGATTGAAAATCCGCGTGTCGTTGGTTCGATTCCGACCCAGGCCACCAAATTCTCGTTTTATAACAAGTACTTAGCCCGACTCGTAAGAGTTGGGCTTTTTGCTTTCTGGTGCTGTGTAGGCATCGTGTAGGCAAAGAAAGTCAACGCCAAGCTGCAGATTTCCATGCCGAAGCGTCAACTTGCATCGGGACTCGAACGAGCGGCGGACTACCTCGGCGCCGTCGCGGTTGATGGTCGCGGGCTGGCATCCCAGGGAAGACAGAACTCGTATGGGCTGTGTTTCGGCAGTTCGGCGGCCGCTCCCCCCGCCTCGTATTGAGCAATAGCGGGCCCTTCGGACCGAGTAGCCCGCTAACCTACGAACTGATCTACGTTGCGACCGCTGCAGACAGGCAAGCGGCAATGGCGCGGGTCATCACGACCTCTTGGCGCAGGTGGGACTCGATTCTTAGGCGAAGAGCCGGATGGACCAGTGGACAATGTCACGTAATGTAGCGCTCTCGCTTACATGTACTCCTGCGGGCACCGTCCACACTCATGCGCTTTTGGTGGGTCAACCAGAATCAAACATACCGGCACGAGATTGCCGGGGGTTACCTGTGGTCGCCCAAGCGCAAGGCGAACCAGGCCCAGAACCCGTTTTACGACTTTATGCGGGAGGTGGCACCGGGCGACATGGTCTTCTCATTTGCAAAGACCATGATTCGCGCGATTGGGATTGCAGGCTCGCATGCATACGAAGCACCCAAGCCTTTGGAGTTTGGCGGGGCGGGTGCCTACTGGGATCAGATTGGCTGGCGGGTGGACGTGCGTTTCGCGGCGCTGCAGGGGACGGTCAAACCATCGGCGCACATGGACGTGCTCCGTCCCTTGCTGCCCGTCCGCTACGCGCCATTGCGGCCCAATGGTGCCGGGCTCCAGAGTGTGTACCTCACGCGGCTCCCTGAGGAGTTTGCCGGTGCGCTGATGGACTTGCTGGGCGCCGAGGCCCATTCGTTGGTTCTGAATGTCAGCGCTGACGCGGCGGCGCCGGGCGCTGCGGCACTGGGGCTGGTGCAATGGGAGGAGCACGAGCTGCAACGCGTGCAGGCGGACGCTTCCCTGCCGGACACGGATCGGCTTGCGATTGTTCTCGCGCGCCGAGGTCAGGGCCTGTTCAAGCAGCGGGTGATGCAGATCGAGAGCGCCTGCCGCGTCACCGGGGTCAATCAGCCCGAACACCTGCGGGCGAGTCATTGCAAGCCGTGGCGGGACGCCAGCCACGAGGAGCGCCTCGATGGCGAAAACGGCTTGCTCCTCACACCGAGCATGGATCACCTGTTTGATCGCGGGTTCATCGCATTCGAGGACAGCGGTCAGATGATCATTTCGCCCGTGGCGCATCGCGATTCTTTGGTGAGGATGGGCATCACGCCCAACGCGCCGCAGCAGGTGGGCAAGTTCTCCTCCGGACAGCGCCGCTTCCTCGCCTTTCATCGAGAAAACGTCTTGCTGCGCTCGAGTTTCTTGGAGGCGATGGGCTGAGGCCTGGGCGTGCGATTGACTGTGGAGGACGGCGGCGCAGACCCACGCCCGCTCACGGGTACCGATCCCCAGCAATGGTTGGCGTGCCCGCGCCGGTAGCACTTCTCAGTTGGCTCCGGAGACCGATGTAAAGCAGCTTCCCGTCGTCGATGCGAATGGCGCATGCGCTCACGAGCTCAGACACCACGTGCGCAAATTTCTCCGGCATGGATTGGGGCCGAAGCGGCACGGGATCCTGTTCTGAAGAGCTGTCAGCGTGTGCGGCTTGCCCGCTTCCACCAGATTCTTCAGGATTCCGATGAAGATCAGGTCAAGGGTCTTGATCTTGCGCTTCACTGCGGTGGCGGGGCGGGCGGCAGCCGCGGCGCCAGCGATGGGCGCATGGTGCCCCAGTGCCTTCGCAGGCCGCGGCCAATCTCCTGCCTCCAGTCCGATGCCGTTGTCGTCCACTGTCGGTGCACGTCCCAGCTCTTCGACCCGGGTTACCTTCTTTACCTTTGGAGCGCGCACGCACGACGGCCGGATCGCTGCAGGCGGCCGTGTACGGCGCAAAGGCCATCTTCCAGCCGGGCTTCAACTACGCCAAAGCCGGCGTGATGCTGCTGGACCTGCAGGATGCCTCGGTAGAGCAGCAGGAGCTGGCACTCGATGATCGCAGTGCGCTCATGGAGACGATGGACCGGCTCAACGAACGATATGGGGGGATCGATCGCGCTGGCCAGCAATGGGAAATCGAACGGGCAGCGGACTTGGACGATGAGGCAGTCATTGAAGACGCCGGAGTACACGACGCGGTGGGCGGAGGTGCCGCGGGTGATGGCTCAGTGACTGCAGGCAAAAAAAACGTAGGCTTTGCATCGATCGCAGTCGTCGGACTGGAAGCCAATGATGTCTGAATTTAGTTCGGAACCCGACACACGAGTTCGTGGGCCTGGCTGCCGGGCTTTAACGGTAAAGCTCGGTCTGCTCGGAAATTCCAGCGAGCCCTCAACCTCGCGTGCATGGTGGCGGATAGACTCGATGGATACAAAACTACACATTTGCGGGACAGCTCGATGGAATACGTTAACGGAGAGAGGATTGAGAGCGCAGTGCGCGATTTCTGGCTGGCTACAACCGGGTACGACACCTGGTGGAAGGGCTCGAACCACGCCCAGCGAGAGACCCATTGGAATGACTACACGAGGGACGGCAAGACCCTCGTGAACACGGTGTGGCAAGACCGTATCGTGTCGGTGCAGGACGGCGAAGCACTGAGGCGCTTCGTGATCCTGGGCGGCAAGCGCCGGTCCTGGAAGAAGCTCTCCATCACCCATGGCAAGGAAGCCAATGTGAACTTGTCTCAAGCCATTAGTGCGCGTCACTTGGTGGTGGGGTATGAAACGGTGGGTGATCCTACAAAGTTGGAGAAGGGTGAGCGACGTGTGAGGCACTTTTGCCTAGACAGGGCTTACGAACTGGTGCCGATCTTTGGCACGAGAGGCGACGACTTGAAGGAGCGGCTGAAACTCGTTGAGGCGTTTCGAAAGGCCGGTGTATTGGATGATGACTACATCGGCGCTGCTCCTTGGACTTTCGAGCTGGTGCCATTGACTGGCTTGGCGCCGCATCTGGTGAATGCACCTCATGCGGCTCCACCTGGAGCGGATGTGCCAGTTCTCGTCCCAGCCCCAGCTCCATTGCCTGCGCCTGTGCCAATTGAGGACGGTGATGACGGCGCACTTGACGAAGAGCCGGCAACATACGTGGGGTATGCCAAAAAAGCGTTGCCGGTATTGGTGGCCCATGTCTTGGCTCAACGTGACGGGGTCATGCAGCGTATGAGCTACATGGAGTTGGCAGAGCGCATTGGGCGGCTGACGTACAAGGGTGTTCCATGGCCCAGAGGCATAGGAGGGGTGTTGCACATCATCACGTGCTGGATTGATGAGATTCAGTCAACGTGGAACAACGAGATCCCCTACCTCACATCCGTTGTGGTGGGGACAACAGGTGATGCGACAGATGGCCTGCCCGGCGATGGGGTGAGTGCAAAGTTTCCAGGCTATGTCTCGATGACTCGAGAGCGGAAAGAAGCGGCGGTCGAGGTCGAGTACGGGAGAATATTGGACTTCGGCAGTCGGTGGAAAGAAGTGTTGCGACAGCTCGGTATCGAGCCCCTTGAACCTGTCATCAAAGAGCCTGGTACACCTGGTAGCGGCGAGGGTTCTAGCGGTTGGGGAGGAGGTGAGTCGGAGGCGCACAAGGCTCTTAAACGGTACGTGGCTGAGCACCCTGAGTTGTTTGGTGTTGCGCCTGGCGCAAAGTCCACCGAGGAGTACCCCCTTCACTCGCGTGATGTCATCGACGTGTTTTTCGAAACTGCAGATAAGTGGGTGGGTATCGAGGTGAAGTCTCGAGTTTCTGATGGCGATGAACTGGACTACCGCAGGGGTGTATACCAGGCCGTGAAGTACCGCTGCCTCCTGGAGGCCCAAGCGAAGGTGGAGCAACCTGGCAAGCCCATTTCAGTGAAGGTCTACCTTGTACTCGAGCGCTTCATGCCAGAGACCTTCAAAGATCTGCCTGGCCAGCTCGATGTGAGGGTGTTCGAAAACGTAGTGCCGGTGAACTAAGCTCCGCCCCGAGCAAATGTTCCGCAGTCTTTGACAAAGCTCGACATCTGAGTCGAACCAATATAAGTAAGAGAGGACAAGATGCGCATCGAGCGACTGAACAGTCTTCGAAACTACCGCGTTTTCAAGGATTTCACTTGGCCTGCTGGGCTCATGCCCTTCGGGCAGTTCAGCCTGATCTACGGCTGGAACGGGTCTGGCAAGACTTCGATTTCGAGTCTCTTACGAAACTGCCAAGATGGAGTCGCACCCGAGGGGGATGTGGAGCTATTAGTGGACGGGAAGGTCGTCAAGGGTTCAGACTTTCCTGGGGCCGCGCTCCCACCGATTCGGGTCTTCAATAGAGATTTCGTGGACCGCACAGTCTTTGAAGATCCAAACAGGCAACTTCCTCCTGTGTACGTGGTGAGCGACGATGGGAAAGCTAAACAGACGCAGCTCGAGGCTCTGCGCCAAGAACTGAAAGACATCGCGGCGGCTTACTCTGAGGCAAAAAACGCCGAGGGCAAGCAAAGGGGCGCAAGCGACAAGTTTTGTACTGATAGAGCCCGAACCATTCGAGCACTACTCATTGGTGACCCCTCATACAGCAACTATGAAGCGCCCCGTTTTCGCACACGCGTAAAGCTTATGGCTCTCGCTGCTGAGACCCCCGTAGCGCTGACTCAGGAACAGCGGGGAGCGTATGAGAGCACGATGCACTCGACTTTTATGACGCCCATCGGGAAGCTCGACTTCCCTTCATTTGACCTTACTGATTTCACTTCTCGTGTGTTAGACAAGGTTCAGCAGAATGTCGTTGCGCATGCCCTTGCTAGCTTGGTAGATAACACTGAACTTGCCTCTTGGGTGCAGCACGGGTTAATTATTCACGGCGACGACGCCACCACGTGCCATTTTTGCGAAAGCCCAATGCCCCATGGGCGCATTGCCTCTCTGCGCGGCCATTTCAACGACAGGGTTCAAAAGCTGCAGCACGAGCTGATGACGCTGCGTTCAGAAGCTCTAAAATTCGTCGAAGCACTGAGGCAGTTGATGGCCTCTATCCCGGTTGCTGAACTGCTATACCCTCATCTGCGGGGGCAGTATAAGTTGCATGTCGAGCAAGCCGAAGCCTTCGGAACGCTGATGGCGTCGTATTTGAGGCGGCTACTCCGCCTCATTCGAGCGAAGCTGAATACGCCGTTTGCAGCAGTGGATATCCAGTCAAACGAATTCCACTCACAACAAGATGATGAAGGCGATGAGGTGTGGAGCAACTGCCTTCTTGAGGCTCATATGGCAACGGCCTACACAAATGTCGCAGCGCTTTTTGAAATCTCCAAGCACATTGCAGAACACAACAGATTGAGCGCCAACTTTCAAGCCGAGGCGAGCGCTGCACGTGCTGCCCTCGAAGCAGATGAGGTGCTTAAAGCGTTACCCGACTGGCGTCAGCTGGAGAATGCTATTGACGAGGCCGAGACCACAAGCGTCACCAAGGGTGCTCTGCTCGACAAGCTGAAGAACGATGTCAGCGCCCTAGCGGCATCCATCAAGGACCATCGGCCAACCGCCGCGCAACTCACGGCGCAGATGACCGAGTACCTAGGGCGCAAAGAGTTGACGTTCGAGTATAAGGACACCGGTTACCTCATTCGGCGAAATGGCGAGCCGGCCTTGCATCTGAGCGAAGGTGAGCGCACAGCCATCGCTTTCGTCTATTTTTTGAACTCTCTCACTGATGAATCTTTCGAGCGGGAGAAAGGGGTCGTTGTTATCGATGATCCGGTGTCTAGCCTCGATCAAAACTCGCTCTACTGCGCGTTTGGCTACATGCAAGAGCACACTGTGGGTGTTGAGCAGCTCGTTGTCCTTACACACAATTTTTCGTTCTTTCGCCTAGTCAAGAACTGGTTCAACCATGAGGGCGGCTCGAAGGCGCTGCGAAACAAGGTCTACGTGCCAGAGGAATCCAAATTTGCGCAGTTTTACATGCTGCGAAGCAAAGGGGAGGGAGTCGATCGAACATCAAGGCTGACCGCACTCGACCCGCTGTTGCACAAACACGAGTCAGAGTACCACTACCTGTTTTCTAAGGTAGTGGAAGCTTCAAGAATCGAGGGTGAGGCGAACCTGGAAGAGATGTATGGCATGCCCAACATTGCAAGGCGGCTTGTAGAAGCGTTCTTAGCTTTTCGTGTGCCAGGCGGGGGTGAGCTTCGCCAGACTGTTCGCAAGCTGAAGGGCGATGTCGCCACACACGCACGCATCGTTCGGTTCCTGAATGCTCACTCGCACAAAGATCGAATGGATGACAGTGAGGGCGATGCATCCCTTTTGTCAGAGACGCCGGCCATCATGCGAGCCGTCCTTGGCTACATCGAGCTGAACGACAAAGAGCATTACGACAAGATGGTGGAGCTCATGCCTATCGCCGACCAACCAGTCGTTGCGATGCCTCAGGGTTAGTAGTGGCACCGTAGAGAGACGGAGCGACGTTGGCGTACATCCGCCAGCGCTTCCGGGATGACCCGTTCCTCTCGCAGATTCGGCCGATGTGGGCTCACCGTGGTCTGCACGTACAAGGGTTCCAAGACAACTCGGAAGAGGAACGTTCGGCGAGCTGACCACAGGTCTTCGCGTGGCGGTGTGCGAACGGCCCCGATTAGCTTGCATGCTTGTAGGCTCGAGCTTGCAGGTTCGTTTGATCCCGCGTAACTGTGGCCCGACCCTCTGCTGGTGGCGCGAGGAGACGTTCGCAGTCCCAGCAGAGTACGTCGGCAGTCAGTCTGAAGCGGAAGAAGACCTCTTGGCACCGACTGTCAGCCGTATGCGCGAATGTGCTGCATGGGATCGAAGCGGTCGCGCGGCAGCCCATGGCGTACGTGTCGTTAGTCTGCACAATGCTGGTTTGAGCTCTCGAAGTTGGCTTGCTTACGATGGGTGGCTCTGCAGCGAAAAGTGCGTACTGTTCCGGGCCTGCCGGTAGCCCCGGACCGCCCCAGTCCAGCACAGGTAGCGGCCGTTTGCGAAAACGTGAGATCACGTGCCAGGAGCGCACTTCGATCCAAGGGAATCCAGCCGAAGTGAAAGCGGCCTTTTTGCTCGCCGAGACGGCGTGGGTGTGCCAAACCTCAACGACTAGCAAGATTCGATTGGATCTCGCGCAACGCACCACCAGGTCTGGAACGTAGCGTCGCGTGCCCAGCTTGAGAGCTTGTTCGGTGTGAACGAGAACCGAAATTGCCGGGTCGACGAGGCTGCCCATGGTGCGCCAGGTAACGCCTGCATGAAACCACCCCCACAACCCTTCGCGGGCCGCAACCTCAAGCGCCAAGCGGCGGATAGCGCGTTGGTGAGGTGTTCCCAGTGGGTCGGCCAACCGGCGCTTGGCTTGCGTGCGTCGAGCAAAGTGCTGTCTGCGGCTGTGCCTGGCGGTCTTCGATGGCATCTGCGTCCTTGGTGGTTTGAGCGGCTTATGCTCGGGTTCATGACGCTCTCCGTGCAGTCCGAACCCGTCCTGGAGCCCTCCCCAGAGGCCTCCCCTGCAGCCTCCCAGCCAGCACAGGCGCAGGCTGCAGCCGTAGTGCTCGCTTATCTCGCTAACACGCAGTTGGCACGCGGTCAAAAGCCTTCGAAGTGCTGAGCGAACTCGCCACACAGACCTTGGCACGCGTCCGCGAAGGAAAGGCGGCGGAAATCGCAACCGTCAGTCTGAAAGCCGGCGTGGCGCCTAACGCGGCCAAAGATCCCAGTGCTTGGATGAGCCCGCATTGGGCACGCCTGGTGAAAGAGGAGCAGCAATGGGGGGAAGGCATGGCCGCGGTGGCCCGTCGAGAGGGTCTAGCTTTCGTGCCCAGGCTGGACAAGGTGCAGGGCAACCCAACGTACTACCGGATCCTGGCTGAACTGGTTCCTGCGGGAGGAGAAGAGGACCAGGTCGCTCAAGTTCCTGCGGGGGGCATTTTTTACACGCCGGAAAGTGTTGCCGCACCGGGCGCCTTCTTGAGCAAGGCGCTGAAGGCCGGCAGTGTTCCATGGACGGCACCTGCCCGCTGGTCGCTGCTCGCGCTCATCATGAGCGGTCTTCTAGTCACTTTGTTCTTTGCGTGGCTGCTGATCTACTTCGGCATTCGGGTGACCCGTCCCGTGAGCCCGGCGGACATCACGATCGTGGCTGTGTTCCTCCTGCTCGCCGGATCGCTTGTCTCAGTCTTCCGGTTCTTAGGCGAACTCTTCGACCTGCGCCTTGTCATGGCGCCGGCGATGCTGGCTCCCCTGTCAAAAGACAACGTGACGCTTGAGTTGCGACCGTCCATCGCCGAAACGGAGGGTCAGTTGGTTTTCGCAAGATACACATCGACCTGCCCGATCTGCAGCGGGACCATCGAGCTTTTCAGCGGGCGCAAGGAGTTTCCTGGACGTATCGTGGGGCGCTGCAGACGTTCTGCGCGTGAGCATGTCTTCAGCTTCGATGTCGCTGGAAAGGTAGGGCGACCGTTGCGCGCAGCCTGACTCGAACGTGCACATAGGTCGAGTCGCTGAAAAAAAGCTGGTATGTAGCTAACGCTGTTTTCAGCGGCCGCTTTGCAGCGGTTGCTGCCGGCGGTGGCATTCGTTCGAACGTTCCCTAACCTCACGTAAGCAGTCGTTCATGGTCACTTGATTGGCGGTGGCGCAATCGCGATTGAGCTGGTGACGCGCTCGATGGGCCGCTAAGGCTCCTCATTCGTAGCCAGTTAGTTCATCCCAATCTGCGTCGCCGGAATGCTCTCTGCAAACCCCAGGCTCAACAAGCGGGTGTATCGTCTCGCTCGCTTCTAACCTGCAAGCACGCGCGTCGCAGCCTCCACAGCAGCGAACGGTGTGTACGATGTAGCGTTCACCGTCTTGATCGTCGATCGCGCAACTGAACCGTTTGCGCTTGTGATCTCGACGATGGCGCGTGCAAGTTCGCCGTGGTGGCCACGCGCGCGGCGAGAGACCCAAAAAGAGCTTTAGCGATCAGAACCGCCTTATCGACGATATGAAGCTTTACCCTGCAGCCAACGATCCAGGGGGCCCACTGGCTCCGGCCGATTGGACGATAAGCATCGACTCTGAAAAACGGGGCGAGGCGACCTATTTCTTTGCAGACGTTAATCGGGATGGCGCGCCGGTCTGCCGCTTGGCCGTCACGGGGGCTTTCTCAGAGGAGGAAGCTCACCGCCGACTGGCGGTCAAAGCTCGCCTTTGGATCAATGACTACTTGTCTCGACAACACACTGGCACCACTGAATTTGGCACCCTGGAATAGGGTCAGCTCGGTGCATACGCGCCTCGAACCTGCGCCGACCTCATCGCGCTACTGCTCAGGAAGGTCCCGACGACCTCATACGGCCCGAGTCCACTTCGGATGAATAAGGCGCGCAGGGATGGCATTTTTTCCTCAGTGGGTCCGCGGTCATTTCGTCGGAGTTCGAGAGCCGCGCTGTGGAACAGCGGTCGATCGACTACAGAGGTCACACGAGATGAGTTGCCCTTCGTTGGGTCCGGGCACGGCAAAGCGGCCGAGTGAGGAATCCGCACGGTTTCCAACAGCGCGACCAGCATTCCCTGTTGGACAAATTGCGAATCCCTAGGCGCGCCTTACGCCCACCGACGGCTTATCTTAGTGCGCAAGGATCGCGTGGGCGCTTGAATTCAGTTTGAAGGCGCTCACGACGTCGACCAACGTGCCGGCCTGTTCCTGCATCGACCCGGCCGCTGCGGCCGCCTCTTCAACGAGCGCGGCGTTCTGCTGAGTCACCTGGTCCATCTGCGTGATGGCCTGGTTGATCTGATCGATGCCTTGCGTCTGTTCCTGACTGGCAGACGAGATCTCTCCCATGATGTCGGTCACGCGGCGAACGCTCGCGACAATCTCCTGCATCGTCTTGCCAGCCTCTTCAACCTGGAGACTGCCCGCGGCGACCTTGTTGACCGAGTCGTCGATCAGGGATTTGATTTCTTTGGCTGCAGCGGCTGAGCGCTGCGCGAGACTGCGCACTTCAGACGCCACGACCGCAAATCCGCGACCCTGTTCGCCCGCACGAGCGGCTTCCACGGCGGCGTTGAGCGCAAGGATGTTCGTCTGGAATGCAATGCCGTCGATGACGGCGATGATGTCGACGATTTTCTTGGACGACGTGTTGATGGAGCCCATGGTGTCGACGACCTGGCTAACCACCGAACCACCTCGGGTAGCCACTTCCGAGGCTGACGCGGCGAGTTGATTCGCCTGATGCGCGTTGTCGGCGTTCTGTTTGACTGTGGATGTGAGTTCTTCCATCGAAGCGGCCGTCTGCTGCAGCGAGCTAGCTTGTTCCTCGGTGCGGGAGGAGAGGTCCTGGTTGCCAGCGGCGATCTGACCCGAAGCCGTCGCGATGGTGTCCGTACCGTTACGCACTTCTCCGACGACCTTTGCGAGGCTATCGTTCATCGCGCGCAGTGCCTCCATCAGGAGACCCGTCTCGTCGCGGCTCTGCACCTCGATGCGGCTGGTCAGGTCGCCAGCGGCAACAGTCTGCGCCACGTCCACAGCGCGCTGAATGGGGCGGGTGATGCCGCGAGCAAGGAACCACGAGGAACCGGCGCCAAGCAGCAGCGCGATCGTCGTGAGGGCGGCCAAGAAGGACTTTTCACGCGCCGCATCCGATCCCGCCTTTTGGAAGGTGGACTCCATCAGTGCAGATTGGCGATCAGCGAATGCCTGCACGGTCCCGATGTAAGCTGTTCGAGCGGGCAAGTACTTGCTTTCCATCAGCTTGCGGAGCTCGTCCGGCGGCATCTGCCCGCCAGCGTCCTTCTTGACCTTCAAGACCTCGGCGCGTGCCGCGTTGTGTACCTCGCGGGCGGCGGCCACCCCGTCCAGCATCTTCTTGCCCTCCTCGGTCGCCACGCGCGACTTCAGGTCGGCCTGCAGTTTGGTCACGCTGTCTGCTTGCTTGGCGATCTCGTCGGAGTAGTACTTCTCCTCGTCCGGGGTGTCCGCGCGCATCACGGCGATCGTGCGCACCGCGTTCGCGGCGATCGCAGCGACCCAACGTTCGGCGAGCACCAAGCGCTGCGATGCGTCGTTCGTGCGCTGCATGGCTGCCGAGGCGCCACTCAAGCCGTTGTAGCCGACGGCAGCGACCGCGCAAACGAGCGCCAGCGTCAGTGCAGAGCCAGCACCCAGCCGGATCCCAATTTTCCAATCTTTGAACGACATCATTTTTTCCTTGCGAGGCGTGTGGTACCGATGGTGGAGCGCGCAGGTGCGCCCCAAACAGTTCGTATCGGTGCAAACCCTGAGAGCCTGAAGAGAAGCAACCACGCAAAGCGGAACTGCATCACGCTGCATGTACCAATGTCGCCGCTTTCTGAGAATCACGGATCAGCGCCCTATGGGAGCGCCGTCCTCACAAGTGGAAGAAGCGCTGGCGGCTATGCCCGACGTCGGCTACCGCGAAGGCCCGTCGATCCCAACAATCACTCAGATTACGAAGCGACCTTCCTCGCTGTCGTAAAACCGGGCTCCGAAGCCAGTGCAAAGCTTCTTCAGCATCGTGATCGCGGCATCGTCAAAGACTCCTGATGCGGTGACGGACAACGGTGGCTCCTCGGCACCGACCTCGAGCTCCAAGGCTATTCCACTCGGACGCAGGTCGAATCGCTGCGTCCTCGTCGTTACCCCTGTCAGGTCGTAGATGACGGCGTGGACCTGCGGCCGCGTGCCCAGTGGCGTCGGCCGCCAGTCGGCGTCGAGCTGTCCAGTATTCGGCGACGCATGAACGATGACCCCGATGCTGCTCATACTTGGATTTGAGTGGTGCGCACGCTCGGTCAGCGCGCTTGCCTGTTGCAAAAAACTGCTGCTGGAGCAGCGATCTGGTTTGCGCAGAAAGCGCGAACGACAACTTCATCTTCTGGGGTTCCGAGGATGAAATTCGATGACAGGTTTAGCAGTTCCTGAAACGGGTAGTCATCATTGAGCTGCTGGCGCATCAGCAGAGCACGGTCGAACTCAATGGCGACAACTCGGTCTTGAAGGGCCACACCTTCGATGCCTCGGGCATGGCGCTGAACAACAAACCTTACCTTCTGCGCCTTGAGATCGGGAAAGTGCTGCTGCAAACCACGTGTGATGACCACAGCACTCTGACCAAGGTCGGCGAGGATGTTCGCCATGTAGGTCGGCGGGTGATCTATGACGATCTCGAGGGTGCTTCCTCCATCCGCGCGTTCCCCGACGAAGACGATCCGATCACTGAGGTCGGCAATGACGTTGGCCTGAAGGGGCGGTTGGGCGTAGTGGTGAGGAACCCTGAAGAAAAACAAGAATGCGCCGAAGACGACGACCATCGCGAGCGTGACCCAGACATCGGAGATGCCCCGTTGGTTCGAGCTCTGGGGCTTGCGCAGCCGGCAGTCAGTTGAGGGCTGATGAGTCGCCAAAAACGAGCCTTTTGTTCGATGAAGAGCCTTGGCATGGTTCACGCTTGAGTAACCAATGTGATGCCACGCCGCGCGGCCGTTGACCCTGACAACAGGGAGCGCAGTCGTCACGGATACAGGCATGGCGCCCTTGGTGATCACCTTCTACGGGGCATTTCCAGGCTCGTCGATCTTAAAGACGCCCACGGTTTGCACCAGGCTGCCGGCTTGCTCCTGCATTGAAGCGGCGGCGGCGGCGGCCTGC
>NZ_JBPJZH010000011.1:0-60772 GCF_051216715.1 Variovorax restrictus | reverse complement strand
ACCTCAAATCAGCGCAAAACGACTCCCGAAAGCGCTGCTGACTGCACCATGTGAAAAGTGAGTCTTCGACGAAGAGGAAGACTCGCTTTGGAGGGGAGTATTTCCGCATCCTGCTAGTCGCGGGCAACCAGCTGCGCCAGGCGTTCACCTAATCGAGTTGCTGCGAACGCTTACACCTGTAGACACAAGACGGACTCCTTCGCCGCCCACACGACGGCCCGGATAAGCACATGTCGAATGGTTTGTCGTTTAGCGTGCTCATCAGCGGGGGCGGCCGCTGACGACATTGGATAATCAGGCATGCCTCACTTACAGCAGCCTTCTCTAATCTTGCCAAGTCTGGACCTCCTTTGCGCAGGTCATCACAGCGGCGACGGGGTGGCACTCGCGCACTGGCGAGAAGCAGCCTTGTCCGCTGCCTGGTGCTGGCTTGAGCGTAAAGGCAATGGCTACTGGCTTGCAGTGCGCGACAAGTCAGGCGCGGTTCTCGAGTGCGCCTTTAGCTGCGAAACGGGACGGGCCTGCGCGATGGATATCTGCACTGGCGCGCCGAACCTGCATTTCGAGAGCGTGTACGAGCTCGCACAGTGCACGACGGCGGTTCTCCCCCTCGACTTCGCATACAACCCAAGCGCGTTGGCCTATGCGACCCGCTTCCCTGCAGAGCCAGCAGCGCGCGCACTGATCGAGCGAGTTGATATGGCGCGGGCAGGCCTCGAAGGCGTAGGAACAAGGCGGGGCCTCACCTGACACCGCAAGGCAGCACTCTTTAGCGCTCGCTTCGCGCTTGGTCGCGAACCTGGAGGAGTGCATTGACCGCACTGTGGCGGTCAAAAAAACCGTCGCCTTTCCGTGAAGTAGCGCGCGCTTCGCCCTTGCCTATGATGTCGTCCGAACCATCTAACCTCGCGAACCAGCGCTTGTTAAAGCGAGGGGTCGGACGACCCGCACGATCATAGACGCGCGACGAGTCGAGCCATGCTGTTCCAACGACCGTTCCGTTGATCACAACGCTGACCATCGTCTCGTTGTCTTGGTCAGGCACTGCTTCGAATTTGAATGACATGCGTTTCCTTCTGCGCCACGCAAGGACGCCGGCAATATCCGAGATCACCCGTTGCGAGATAATCGCAGCGACGGCTCACCCTATAGTCTTGCCGACTTTCTGGCAGCGAAGCCCTGAATAGCTGTGACCACAACCGTTTTTTTGGCTGTGATCAGATTAATGGGGCGCCTTTGCCCATTTCTGATGCAGCGAAAGCCAGTCCTTGAAGGTCGTCATCCAAGACAACGTAGCCGCGCGCCAGGTGGCGGCGTCTCCACAAAAACAGGGTAGCGGCAACATCGTAGAGTGAGCAGGCGTGCCGGCCCACTGCCTGGCATTCAATGTTCCCACCGACTATGCCAATCAGATCGGAGGCTGCGCCGGCGGCGATCGCCTCACGACTCAAGCGGCTGGCGCATAGGCCCTCGGCCAACCCGTGCGCATAGACACCAAATGCGGGTTCGACCCCGTCCACAAAGGCTAGTTGAAATTTCATCGGCGCCGCGGATGGGGTGTCGTCTCTTCAGTCGCGGTCGTGCGGCCTTGCTGTCTCGTTTGCAACTGCCAGGCTCGGATCACGTGCGGGTGTGTGAGTCGGAGTGTCACGCCGGAGCGGCAGCCAACAAAGCGTAGCGGCCCGGACCGGTCCTTCTGAATCGATCAGGATGGCACTGAAGGACTTGGCGCACCTTGGCATGCCAGTGCGGGTTACCAGTCGGGCGCTTCGACTGTACGCCCTGGTAGATCTGGGCCAAAGCGCCCTCCCCCCCTAGCGCAGCCAGGATGGACTGGACGATCGGTAGCCACAATCCTCTTGGCTCTCGAGTGTCGTTCACTGCCTTTTTCCAGATCGGGTCGATCGCGCGCATCTCCTGCGCTTCCTTGTAGAGCAAGAAACCGAACAGCCGGCCAACGGTTCGTTCTTTCGTGAAGGTGACAAAGCTGAGCGGAAGGCGGATGCGTGGGAAGAGATTGCGCGGCAACATCGACTGTCGAATGTTGAACCGAGTGGCCATCTCTTCGACAACACCGCTGGACTGAAGGCAATACGCCGGCAAGATTAGTCCGGCTTGCCCCCCGAAATCCAGGTGCAAATGCGCGCGCTTCAGAAACGCCTCGACGACTGCAGCTTTGAAAGGCGGATTGCCGACGATCGCTTGGACCTTCCCGATTTCGTCATAGTCAACCTTGAAGAAGTCCCCCTCGATGACGCGCCTGCCTGATAATCGGCGCGCGCGTTCTGCGTGGAAAGGGTCTATTTCGACTCCGATCGCTTCGACGCAAGGTGGCAGCGCACATAACCACGCGCCGTCGCCGCAAAAGGCCTCCAAGACTCTGTCGCCTGCACGTAGATGTGCGAATTCTGAGTCGACTAATGCTTCAGCAGCCCAACTGGGAGTGAAGTACTGCCCCAGTATCTGTTGTGTGGTGCGAGCGGGCGAATCGGTGTCGCGTGTGGAATGGCGGGTGTCAAACATAAACTTCGGAGATCAAGATAATGCTCCAGAGTTTATGTGTCGATTGCCGGATGCAGAAATCGAGCCGATTTTCTAGAGTGCCCACTCCGCAAGGGACGGAGGCGGGTCTGGCGTTTCAGGGGCGCGTGTACTGTTTGGGCGCAGCATTTTCTGCAAGCGTCAACGCCCTCGCCGCCAGAACCTCACCCTGTATGCGCTCCCACACTCGTAACTGAAGCGCCTGGGCCTGTCGAGTTCGGACGTCCGCATTAAGCGCGAACGGAAAGAGCAAACGCCACTGGTACACCATCTCTGTACCGATTCCCTGCCTGCGATGCGCACGGTCGACCACTAGCGTTGATCCACCAGAGCCAAAATTACAATAGCTTGCGACAAGCCTCGCTCGATCGTGCGCCTCAAAAACCCCGACCCCATGCTCGTCAAGAGTCGCACCGTATCTACCGCCATGCCCAACAATTTGCAGTGGCACAACCGGAAGCCCTGCATGGCTCGGAAGCCTCGCCGGTTTTAACCCGCTTGCATTTGCTGCGCTGGTAATCCTGGGAGCTCCAATAAAACCTTCTCTGTCCATCGACAGGAAGGGCGCAAGGTGCGGCGGGAACTGGAACGACATGGCCATCGGCCCCCTGGCGGACTGGTTTTCGCGCGAAGAGCTCATTAGAAGTTGCCTACAGGCAGCGCTGACACCTCAGGTGACATTGCTGCTTGCAAGCATCTCCCGCGTCAACCACCCCGGCACTCTGCCACGTGTTCCACCAGTCCATGCCTGGCCATTAGGGCCCGTATACAGCCGTCCATTCTCGGGTCGCGGCGCGTTTCGTGCTTTCCAACCAGAGCGGGTTCGCTTCCCGACCCCAAAGAGCTCTGCCGCAGTGATCTCGAACTCCTTGATTTTGGGAAGCAGCTCGGCGACGACGGACTGCACCTCGATAAGCCGCTCCGCGTCGGCCTTTTGCCGAAGGGCGCGGTTAATCGCTTCCAGCTCCTGGATCTGTACTTCAAGGTCGAGAATAGGCTGTGCGGTCATGAGGAAGAATCTGTAAGGTACGACATAGCCGATATTTTAAATCGCGATATCTGAGAGCCCCTCAACCGGGTCGGAGGGCTCACGCTTCCGGAACGCTATCGACTGGCACCTTGCGCTCTAGGCGCATACCTTGGCCGCGTTTCCACTGCCATACGGCAATGCCTGCTGTTAAGGCGGCCGTTGTCTCCCACGTGCCATTTATCCACGACGGCAAGCCCCCGGTGACGACTTGCATGACCCCGAAGATTCCGTCACTGACAATCGAGATCGCGGTCACGACCAAAGTCGCCGGGTACGAGAACAACATGGCAGCAACCGCAATAAGCGCCATAGCCCCTAGAAGGAAAAAATCACTTTCCAGACCTGCGCCTCCATTTGGCGCATATCCGACCCCAAAGTACAGCGAAAGCGAAGCGAGGATAAGCTTGAACCTGTCGCTTGGCCGTTCTAGGCTCCGGTAATCAACGAATACGCGCGGCGCGCGCCAGGGCATCAAACCGCAGAGAAGAACGTCTAGGAGCCGCAGTCCAGGACGGTGAGAATTCGGTGGTTTTGACATTGGGTTAATGCATCTGAGCAGGTGGCTGATGCAGATCGTGGGAATCCCGCGTTGCAAGGACCGCCGCAACAACACGATCGGGCGTTGGCCCGAAGGCGCCACCCTTCGTAGGAATCGGATCCATGGCACCGAACCGAGCGATCTTCTTCGGTGAGTTGGCCACCGGGCAGACGCCCCGGTACAGCGCAGCTGCAGTGTGCACGCCAACCAATAATGCCTCCGAACTTGGCTTCGAGCGCGCAGCTTCAGACACAACAATCTCGCACACAAAGACGACCGCATCGAACGGGCTGACATGCTCCGCAAGCATGTTCTGGCGAAGTTGCTCGTCACGCAACAGGCTCGCGGCAAAACGCCCGAGCTCCATTTCCCCGCCGGGCCGGGAAAGTGTCTTGGCAACATACGCAGAACCAAGTGCGGTGCACTCCAACCGACCGCCGGATAGGAACTTGATTCCCGCCATGAAGGGCGCGACGCTGCCTCGCTGGTTGAATTCGTCGACGGCAACCTGCGCCCAGTGTGAGTACGCTGTCCTCACACGTTCAAGGTCAAGATCTGCCGGCGCGTGTGCTGGGGTAGCTGGCAATTTTGTGGTGTCCTGACTCATTCTGAAATTGTATTTGCAGAAGTCGAGGCAGGAGGCCGACTTTAGCCTCCGTCACTTGAATATCAGCAGTGCGCTGCGCTATCACTCTCCGCGCCGACCGCAGTGACCAGTTGACCCTGATAGAAGCAGCGTGCACAAACCTGCCGGTAGCGTGCGTTCCCGCCGATCTCAACTTGCGCGCCATGGCTAACGCGCTCGCCGTTTGCATCTATGCGCACGTTCATCGAGGCCTTCGCTCGGCACGCACAAGTTGCCCTGAGCTCTTCGACGTGATCTGCCAGGCTAAGGAGCTGTGCCGCACCCTCAAACGGGTTACCCCGAAAATCGGTGCGGATACCGTAGCAGCGGATCTGGATGCCTATCAAGTGAGCAGCGCGATGCAGCTGCTTGACCTGGCTCGTTTTGGTGAACTGTGCCTCGTCGACATAAACGCAGGCAAGAGGCTCTCCATCACGAACCAGTTCTCGAGCTACATCATAGAAATCTGTATCAGCATCGAAGGTGCGTGCGGGCGAAGAGATCCCCACGCGTGAGGCAATTTGCCCCACGCCAGCTCGATCGTCAACTGCTGCCGTGAACAGTTCCACGCGATGACCCTGCTCTTTCAGCCCATATGCGTTCTGCAATAAGTGCGTGCTTTTGCCTGCGTTCATCGACGACCAAATGAAGGTCAACCCGCTATCGCCCATCTAACGATCCTCCCAAAGCCTTCGTGCAGAGAACAGCCGGCTGCCACCGGACTTGGCAGAGCCGTAATCGCCCACCTGCACAGGCATTAAGTTGTGTGGCCATCTGCACGGCGCGCAATCGGTCATCGGCAGTGCGAGTCATTTTTGGACTTTACGCAGCCTATGCCCCACGTCAAAGTCGTCCTGATTTTGGGGCCGTCGATTGACGGTTCTTTGTCGAGTCGGACAGCTCGTGAGTTGCCGTCGGCGGGCGCTGACTGTTCAGCGGAGCGGGATGCGGTGAGTTCCCGCCGGTCTCGCTCGACAGCACTCGTCCGCCCGGGCTGACGTGCTCGGCTCGGATTGCCCGCTCACAAGGACGATCCCTGAACACCACGCCTGTCTCATCTGTGCATCGGTAGTAAGCCGCAGCAGGCAGTGAGACAAGCAAGAGGGCGGATATGAGCGTGGCGAGCGGGAATTGCCCCATGTGCTCTAACCTCAGGTCGGCTTCTGGGAGGGTGCGAGGGATGCGTCGACGGTGTCAACTACGACCTGCCCGCCGAACTTTTTGATCATCTCCTGGACCATGTCGTCGCGCATCACTGTTTCGAGTGCCGTGACGTGCCCTTGGATGCGCTTCGCGCCCGAGAGCGCCGCAGGAGACTTCGCCGCCGGCCCGAAGGTGATCTCTACTTCAAGGCTCTCCCCGAAGAACTCTTTCAGCGAGTCGATCAGACGCCCCATCGCCGGGCTTCGCTGGAGGATCCTCATCTCATCCTTCAGCTCGAGGCGAAGAGCCGGCTTGGTCGAGTCATAGGCGATCGGCTCGCAGTGGCAGGCGATCATTGCAGGGACGCCGCGCAGGCGCGACTCCTGGATGACCCTCCCCCACGAGAACGATTTGGGGGCGTGATGCGCAGTCGGTTCGTATTCGGGCATGTTGTTTCAGGTATCAGGTGGCATTTGTCGGGGCTGCAGCAGCTTGCACGAAGGTGCTGCAGCGGGCTAAACGTGACTTTGTTATGTGTTGAGCAACGCCTGAGCAGCCAGCTCGTCGCGCATCGTGTTCTCTCCACGCTGGCGATACGCGTCAACGACCTCGGCCGCCATGATGCGGAACAGGTCGTCGTCCTGATCGCCAAGGGTTTTGCCACGCAAAGTCATCTCCGTCTTCCGGAGTTCGCATTCCTTTTGGGCACTACCACCCGGGTAGGCGACGGCCAACGCCATCCGCCCGTTGCTGGGGCCCAGCCGCTCGTAGACGAGCTCGCGGATTACCTTGTCCTCTTGGGTGGTCGAGCCGGCCCACAACTCGAGTGGGCCCGCAGGATTGCGCAGTAGCTGATTGAAGTAGCCATCCTTCATCTTCATACGTACAAAGAATGTGGATCCGCCCGCGCGTGGGCCGCGGACGCCATTCCGCAGTGCATTTGTCTCTGTGTCGGACAGCCCGAATCGCTGAACGTATTCCTGAAGCAAGCTCTCGTCAGGCCGTTCCATCATGTAGATCGCAGTGGCCAACGAGACCATCTCCTCGTCGTAGTCGGCGAGTCGTTGTGAGCCCAACATGACCTGGATCCCCCACTTCCGCCCCTCGCGTCCGAATACCTTGATGCGCTCTCGCAGCAGAGTCGAGAACTTCTGACTTGTGCGGTGGAACTCGTCGCAGCAGATTGTCTTCAGTTCCTTGCTGAGCGCTTGAACTCGCGCGAAATGATAGGGCCGATACTCGGCAGGAAAGTCCGCAACGCTTTCCTTCGTCAGCGTGAAGTTGCGTGTGAGCATATAGATGGAGAGCCCATACATCACGGCGATCTGCTTTTGCCCAGATGGCCCGCCACCCTTAGCAACCTCATCCAGGTCAAGAATGTTCACGCGCGACTCACCGATGTCGAAACGTGTTGGGCCCCCAAGCACTTTGTACTCGCGACACGCCGACTGGATCAGACGCCCAAATGCCTCAGCGAGAGTCTCAGATCCCTGACCTCCTGTGAGCTTCTTCGCATACGTGTCGCTGATGGTGGAACTACGCACTGCGCTCGCCGCGTCCGCAAGGACCGGTACTGCGTAGCGCTGAGCCAGGAGTGCCTCGTGGGTCCGTCCACGTCGGTACAGAGCATCTCGCACGCCATACCAAGACATCTTGGGCGTGATCTCTACATCGCTCGCTGCTATCGCAGCATCAACAACCTCATCGACGCCAGGATGGTATTCGTGCGGGCGCCCGCGATCGTCGTCCATCAGCGCGGTGTACATCTCGTCGATGCACATGCCAACTAACTCTGCAGTTCCTTCGTATGCGACGCCGAGATCGGAGGGCGTAACGATCATCGTGACCAAGTCGATCAACGCTGCGCGCTCCTCAGGCATGGGGTAGTTTCGCCCCAGCTGAAGATCAAATGGGTTGAAGCAGAACTCCTCGGTGTTACGCACGCGGTAGTGACTGACATGGTGCCGCATCGCAGGGGGTAGCGCATGCTTGAGCAGGCTTGCAAGGCCCGCACTGCTGGGCCCGATGTCGATGATCGAGATGTACGGCAGCTTTGTTACTCCTGGCTGCGGCGCCAGGCAACTTGCAAAATGCTGCTTGAACATTTGCATCGACTTGCCAGATCCGGGGCCGCCGGTGTACAGCGAGATCCATGTCGACTGAAGAGCTGACCCAGGCTGGTACGGCATGAGCTTGCCGTCGGGCGAGGTGAACAGCTCTGCTCCAGCTGGCCAGGGCGAGGCCGGTCGGGTAATTGGCAGCATACGAACCACGTCCATCAAAGGCGCGGCCGCCTGCGACGCGACCGACTTATAGGTCAATCCCATCGCTGTCGACGTAAATCCCTCCACCGGATCGCCTGTCGCCTCGCGCGTCTCTGCGCCGCCCCAATCGATAAAAGCTTGAGACAGTCGAGCAGCACGCTGGCGCAGCAGCTCCGTCTGCCCCACGGGGGCCCAGGTATTGAAGCAGACCTGAAAGCCGACGACGGCCCCGTTCTTAGAGAAATCGGTCAAATCTCGTACGGCGTCTCGTATGTATCCGTTATCCGAGTTCATGACCTTGAGCACGCTCCCCAGACTGGCTTTCAGCTGCTGCTTGCGAAGACCGTTTCCCGTAAGCATGAACGAGACGGTCCACGGCATCTTGGGGTCCAGGTTCATCGCTCGATCGATTAGTGCTTGAAATGACTCAACACGCACCGGCGGGGTTTCAACATACATT
This sequence comes from Variovorax restrictus, assembly GCF_051216715.1. NCBI lineage: Bacteria > Pseudomonadati > Pseudomonadota > Betaproteobacteria > Burkholderiales > Comamonadaceae > Variovorax > Variovorax restrictus. Next base: position 52,171 of record NZ_JBPJZH010000011.1, on the reverse strand, counting down.
GGCGCGTGCACGCGATCGCCAATCTGAATGAATCTCCCGTCGCTAGTGGTCGCGTCGCGCGGCCAGATTTGACTCGCCAACGGTGGCCACCAAACGGCGCCGACTTCTTCGTGGCGGATGGGGAACCGGACGGGAATCCTGTCGCCAGGCAGGGTAGCTCGCCAAGCCCGACCAAGCGACTCGGGGTCAACGGACATACGCATCGCCCTCACTGCGTCGTGCGCTTCCATTTTCTCGTTCAGCAGACCAAGCTGAGTAAGTTCCGACGAGACGGAATGCGCGAACGCCTGATGTCGATTACGCAGCGCGCTCAGGAGCCGACGCGGGTTTTGCGCGTCCGCAAAGTTCATTCCGTTGAAAACCTTCATCTCGTCCTGCTGCTGCGCGATAGCGGACTTCGCTTCCATCGGGGGCAGTACGGACGGATGGGTCCAGCACACAAAGTACACCCCTTCGTTTGAGACGTACTTGGTGAGCTCGCGCTCCTTCTCATCGAGAAGGTCCTTGAAGTCGAGTTGCAACTGGTCAGCCTGCAGGCGTGCGGGCTCTAGCGCTTTGCGAACGATCTCCCGCGCACCCTCAGGATCCCTGATCCAATAGACCTGAAGGGCATGGCCTGTCTGCTTCATCGATGAGTCAAGAAGCTTGGTGAGCGCGCTGATGCTCTTCTCGTACTCGTCCTCTCCGACCAGGCGGGAGCTTCCACTGACCCGAATAACGGTGGCCAGCGAGCCATCGGTCGCAACGAACGACTCGCCCCCGTGATCTACAGTCTCCAGGTCGACGAAAGATGTCGCAGGCTCGTGCAAGATCCATGAAAGGGCCGTCATGGCCGACTCGGCGGCGTCGCGTAGGAAGGTGAACATGTGACTAATCCTTTTTAGATTTGAGCTCGCGCGTGATTTCCCCCAGACGCTGAGCACGCTCGGCGTCGTCCGGCAGATCCATCAGGCGGTCTAGTAAGAGGAGGAGCGATGCATCTGCCTTGGCTCTCAGGCGCAGGTACGCTCGCTCTAGCAAGGCTTGATCAACACTCATGCGAAGTACGGAGCGGCTTGGCCGCCGATCCGCTCGAGGTAAAGGGGCATCTCCAGCCCCGCGCTCCCCGCCGCATCGCACAGTTCGGGAAGGTCATCCTCAGGGCACTCAACTTCCAAGGCGCCCCGCCCATAACTGCGAACAATGAACCCTGCAGAATGAATGAGCATTGCAGCTGAAAGTGTCAGCATGCGGTCGCTGGCGGTGAGCCATACGGACTGCGCGTCAGGGACTGGTGGAGCAGACTCCTGCCCAGCACCTACGGCTGTACTCGGGTGCTCACCGATTGACGCATCAAGGACATTGGTTGCGAGAATGCCCGCAGACAGGGACAACGCTTCGAATGGCCCATCCGTTATCAGTTGGTCTGCAGGAGACTCACCGGCATAGCAAAGACCGACGATGACATCTTCGATATCCATCTTCGCGAGGGTTCCTAGTACAGCGAACTCCGGAAGCGCCATCCAGACACGCCCACCTTCGTCACGGTCTCCAAGGGCGACCAGCGGCGCGACGTTCGCGTCGAGACTGTCAATACGCACTTTCAAGAGGAGGGGACGTTTCTGATATTCACATGCCCACGCATACACCCTCTCGGCTGGCGGCAACAAGGCTGCCTCAAGCGGGAGCGCGTGCCGATCAAACACTGGAACGGGCGTATTGAGCACGGCGCGCGCATGCGCCAAGCGGGGCAGGTTCAAAGTGACCAGCGCGGAGCTCCCCGAGACTCTGCCCTTACCGCAAACTACCTGGGGCTGGTATGCCGCCCGAAGCGCGACACACAGTTCGTTGCCGCTCGGCGCCGTGGCCGTACGCAGCGTTGCACTCACGTCGTCACTCAGTGTCAAACCACACAATTCCGACAAGGCCCGACGATCGGGGCGGACGCCATAGCGGTCACCCGCTAGCTGCATGACCCTGCCGAACACCTCAGCAAGCACAGATACGATCCTCTCTGGATCCCCGCGATCATGGCTGAGCTCAGCGATCAGACCATCGAAAGTGGGACGGAGGTAGTCATGCGGCTTCAGCCAAGCCAGGCCTCGAGTCCACTGAGCCTTACTGTTTGACCACCAGCAGACCGAACGCTCTGCTTCATCGCTCTGCAACTGGCTCGCGCGGTGGAAGCGAAAAGGTCGTGCGCCGATGCTGCAGGCCCAGCCGGCGCCGTTGTCCATGTCGTCATCAAAAAGGACCGCGCCGTACATTTTGTGGATTAATCGATCGTGTGCAAATGTGGAATCATGCCGCGACTCTTCACCATCATTTAGCTCAGGCCGCAGCCTGACGCGTTTTATTTGACGATGCGCCGAGCCGCGCTTCTTCCGCCAGCCAATACTGAACTTGCCTGGGGAATGCAGGCATTCGCGGCAACAGACGGAAGCCATGGAGCCGCTCTGCAAGCGTCGCGCGAGCATCAACGCTTATGGCGAGCATCCCTTGGCCGAGGCGCGCTGGGTCGCTTGCGCCCGTGCCGAGATGTTCCTCGGTAACGACTGCGCGACTCTCAAGCGAGTTGTAGAGAGATCGAGCAGCGTCCTCTCTACGCCCGCCTGCTGCTACCGCGACGAAGATTGAGCGTGCTAGATTGTTCAACGTCGCCTGGTCACTTTCCGGGCACCAAACGACGGTCCCCGCCTTTTTGATGCCGGCTAAGCCTAGGTGAAAGCACAGGTGGCAGAACGGGCATGCGGTGACCAGATTGGCGAGGTCGGTGTTCTCGTGATCGTGGTCCAGGTGGTGAACCTCCTGGAACTTCTGCGACTTGAATCCGCAGAAGGCACATGTTTGCTTGTCGCGCTTGAGGACCGCGCGTCGCAGCGCCTGAAGCGGCACATCGGCCTCCCCCGCGTGCCAATCGAGCCTGCCCCAGCTCAACCTTTCGGCAGTGATCTCGAGCGAAGGTTTCAAGTGCATTCCAGTAGCTCTGTCACGTTGTGGGGGAAATGAAATTGGCCCACTTGGGCCAATTCTTCACGCTAGATGTCTGCGCGTTGATGGGTCAGTAGGGCTCGCTCACGACGGACGCTCCCGAACCCCACAGCGAGGTAATGCCGGTGCCCATGTATTCGGGGAACCCTGCCAGGATGACGGCGACGCCCCAATAGATAAGCGGGATCTTCAGCGTGGTGCGCTCGGGCTGCTCGCCATGGGCCTTCCATTTGAGAGCACCGATGAAGCCAAAGCAGAGTGCACCAACGTAGCAAAGCGCCGTCACGAGCGGACCCGCACCCTTGATCGATTGGGTGAGGTTCGAGAAGAGCGTACCCAAGCTCTTGCCGTTGCCGTTGAAGGAAATCGAACCGGTTGCGGCAGCGGGGCCGGCGATGAGGAGGGTCGAGATCGCGAGCACGCCAAGCAGGACGGCCTTTTGTTTCGGGGTGAGGGTGATCGAGTTCATTTCGGGGATCCTTGAAGAAAGTTGTTTAGGTGGCATCTGAGTCGGTTTACGCGGGCCGGCGAGCGCGCCGCGGAGGGTTCATGCTTCCTGTGTCGTCATGTGTTCCTCTCGGTGTCTAGCCGGTGATGAAGGCCGAAATGTCCCAACCAAATGTGGTCGCAAACATTTTCAAAGTGACATGGATGTATATCGCGGCCATGCCGGCGAGGAGGACCACGATGGCCTTCCCAACTGATGCGCCATGTGGCCGCTGTGGCTCGCCCGCCTCTTTCAAGATCCAGATCCCGCGGACGAAGAAGCAATAGCCGATAAAGCTGACCATGGATAAGACGGCGCCGAAGGCCTTGTTGGAGCCATCCTTGTCAACGACGTACGACAGGACTTCCTTACCCCACACATCTGAGCCGTAAGTCGTGACCGCCAAGCTCTCAAGGAATGATGGCGAACTTGCCATCAGGCATGCAGCGAGAAAGGTCATGAATGGCGTACGAAGCCCAGATCGTCCGTCATCGGCCACAGCTTTGAGTTGCATCACTGATGTCCATCCGAAGACCATCGACATCAACCAGCAGATTGCGGTGACAAACAACCAGGCCGGGCCGTCCATGAGCACAAGCTCCTGGAGTCGACTAATCATCGAAACAAAGTCGAGTTCTGGCACAGCTTTTCTTTAATCGGTCATTACGGTCGTTTGCGCTTGATACTATTTTATCTTCTGTTTTCCGACGTAAACGGCGTGCGCCTGCTCGTCGACAGCCGATAAATTGCCCACGCCGGGGATTGCCTCACCGATCGCGTAGGCCCTGATCTGGCCTGCGTCGTTTCGCAGCCAGGCCAGGTTGTCGCGAACGATGTGAACGCTGTAACCCGAAGCAGCGAGCTGTGCCGCCGATTCGACGTCCTTACGGTCTTGAACCGAACGACGCGCACCAACGTTGCGCACGCTACGTTCCTTGACCTTTGGGCGGCTAGCGCTAGTCGAAGCTGCACGAGCTACCGTTTTTGTGGCGCTCAGGTTCGGCTGCGGCGACTGGCTTGCGAGCGGGGCGCGGGCCTCCATCTGTGCCACTCGTTGGGTCAACGCGGCGAGCGCGCTTCTCTGTGCGTCAACAGTGCCGCGCAAACCTTCGGACTCGACGATCGAGGGACGATCAGCGCCCGCGAGTGTTGAAGAGAGGGGCGCGGGCGTGGCCGACCTCGGTGCGACAGCCTGGCCTTCGCCTGCGGCGCCCAGCACGGAGGCGGGCGCGGCAAGCGAACCCGCCGAGGTGGAGCCGCCGACTCCAATCGTTGAGACCGTTGGCACGTTTGCGGGCGTAGGCAGCTCAGATGTAGCTGGCGCTGGTGCGGGTCGCTGGATCGGCTGCGGCTGTTGCGCCGCTGCCGACCTTTGCGGCGCTGACTTCTCTTGCGCGCGTCCTTCCTTCATCTCTACCCCGGGCGCAGTTGGCGGACCCGCGAGCATCTTTGCAATTAGGCCGCACACAAGGACAGCCCCTACCCCCCCAACGATAATGAAGGGAAGATTTCGCTTCACGAATCCATGCTTTTTCGGGGGCTCGTTCCGCAGTTCGCCTGGAACGGTCTCTGACGGCCCTGCGACCGGCTCGTCGAACTCCTCCGTGGCCGAGAAGCCAGATGGGAGGAACTCCAGCGACTCATCGCTACTCGGTGTCGTGCTGGTGTCTTGTTCTCTGCTGCTCATGTGCGTTCCAGTTCTGCGTTTTGTCTGCTCAAAGTCGCTCAGCGATACCCGGCATACGATGGCGTTTGATAGCCCGCACCTGCGCCGAAGCCGATGCTCGGGCTCATACCGTATGCGTTCGAGGTGTAAGGGGTGGCGCCGTACCCGCGACCCTGCTGAAGTGCCGCGGCCGCCGCGGCCTCTTGAGCCCGCGCACTTGCAAGCTCGGCACTTTGCTGAAGCTCACGAAGCGCAACCGCGGCACTGGGTTCAGGTGCAACCTGCCTGCCGGTGGACGCGTCGACGGCCGAAGCGTTCGCGTTGGCACGTTGCGTGGCCGGATTGAAGACGTCGGCCCCGAACATGACGCCAATCTCAGTACCCGCAGGCATGGACACCGTGACGGGGCGTTGTCCACGTTGCCGCAGGTCGCTCAGTAGCGGCGTCATGGCGCTGCCGATCGCCACGGCGTAGCGGTCGCTATTCGTGAGTCCAGGCACAGAGGTACCAATCCCGTTGTCGCTGACCGATGTTGTTTGGCCTTTTTGCGTCGCGCTCAGGCCGAAGGCTTGAACGAATGCAGCGGCACCCGGGAGGATGTAGCGCTCAAAGGCGTGGTAATCGGTTTCGCCTGTAAGGCCTGTGACCCCGAAAGTCTTGGCGTCTCCGAGAGAGACGGCATAGGCTTGCACCGGGTAGGTTCCGCTTCCGTCCGCGGGGGAAAGGGTGCTGAAGCGAATGACGATCGCATCACGTTCCAAGGTCTTCTGCCCCACCAGACGTGCGCCGTTGAACTTGCCTTCGCGGATGGTGACGATGACCGGGCCCGAGAAATCGGAATTCAATGCGACGTCCGTATTTGCGAAAGCGATCTCGCCTGCGCGGATCACCGGCTTACCGCCCGGAATGACAGGCGCAGAGCCTCTGGCTACTGGACTGGCGCCACCACCGGACGAGGCCGTGTTCGGGGCAGCACTCTGGGTTGCCGTTGCTGCAGGCTGTCGAGACGTTTGGCCAGATGAGGTCGGTGCGAAATTGCCCTGAGCGGCCGTGGTCTGGGTCACAACGCGCTGCATAAGCTGCAAGGCAACTCGGTACTGTTCAGACTGTCTCACGCCTACGCTCGGATCCACGCCTGCAGCCTGAGCGCTTGTCCTCATGGGAGCGGGGGCTTGGTCGGCTTGCGCCAGGGCACGCATGCGGCCGCGCTGCTCGGCTTCGGTCTCTGTGGGGCGGCGCGCATCACCGTCGGCGTCCCCGGTTACGCGGGGAATCACCATAGCCGTTGGCTTGCCGGTGGCATCCTTGGACCTGTCTTGATCGCTCTCACGGACGAGTGAGCGGTAGCTATCAGGGGCAGATCCTGTGACGTCGTCCGGATTCGTAGGTGGAGCGACGACACGAGCGGTTGGGCGCGGGCCCGGGGCCTTCGTGCGGTCGCCATTCATCATCACCAACGACACCGTCAGAACGATGAGAGCGATCCCCAAAACCAGGAGCATTCCCTTCTTGGCCTTCGGGTCCCGCCAAGCTTTACGCACGCCACCGAAGGCGCCTGAGTTTTTTTCGGACATAGATGTTCCAGTTGACTGAACGGTGCTCTTAGGTTGGCTATTCGCCGATGCTCACGGCGACCATTCGTCCCTCAGAGGAGACGACGATGGAGGGCACGCTAGAAAGGAGGTAAGTGCGTGTCAGTCCGTTGGGGCTCGAGACACTGTCCGTCCAGAGAGGGGATACGAGGGTCATGTCGGTGCGAAGGTAAAGCTGGTCGTTGAAGGACCATGCGCGCACACCGCGCATTGACGTAACCACCTCTCGCGACCCGGAGGGAGCTACGCCGTCCAGGAAGCTGATGAGGGCAGCGTCGGACGGCGCACTCGTACCGGTCACAAGGCGGTCGACTATCGGTGCGCTGGCGTTCGGTCCACGCTGCAGAACGCGGATGTCAACGCGACTGTCCACCTCGCGTTGCGCAGTGGTAAGAATGACTGCGACTGGTACGTCATTCCCTTTGAGCGTGATGGTCAGGCCGCCATAGGCATAGGGAGTCTTCGGACGCACCTGGACATTGGAGGTCCCCTCCAGCACGTCGAACTGCGATGAGTCCCCAGGGACTGCCTGCTCGACCGGCCACGACGCACCCGTGCTGTCTGTAAACACTAGGCTGGTCGGGATTCCCATGCTCGTGCGAATGGACGGCGGCTCCTCACCCGCAGCCTGGGTAATTGGCTGCGAGCGGGTCACTGGCCGGGGCTGTGCTCCAGCACTAGCTGCAGCGGCACGCTGAACAAGGTCCATCCGACGCTTGAGTTCTCGAACTTGTGCCTCGATCCCGGCAGGCAAGGTGTCGTCGACGGCCAGCTCCGCCGGCGACTTCAGCGCAGGGACGACACCACCAGTAAGAGGCGGCATCGTCGGCGCAACGTAACTCGACTTCGCTTCGCCTCGCGTCTGGCCCGGGAGCGGGGAACCCGGTGCAGGCACTACTGCACGGCTTTGAGTAACCCCCTTCCCTTCGAGGGGCGCGCTCGGTGTGGGCGTTGTCGCCCGACTGGGCTGAACGGAGCCACCTTGGTCGGGCGGTGGAGACGGAGCTTGTGCCATTGCAAGGGGGCCAAACGCTCCGCATAGAGCGATGGCCGCGAGCAAAACGGCGTTAGTTCGATTGAGGCGCATAGCTAGCCAGGTACTCCATGAGGAATTGAGCTGAGGCGGAACCAGGGTTCGGGGCCGTCTCCAGAATTTGTTGCAGGCGCTGGGGATCGTTGCTGTCGAGGAGATTCAAAGGGAACTCCCAGTCATCGATTGCCTCGACAACGTCGTCCGGAATGGACGCTGCTGCGAGGTCAGGCGGTTCAACGTCCATGAAGGGTTCCAAAATGTCCGGATCAGTGTGATTTTCGATCATACAAGTCCGATTAACTCTTATTGTCGTAAGGACTGCAAAGCTGGTCGCTTTTTCGGCAGGAGTTCGGCATCCATCCCAGAGCTACGTTTCGAAGACTAGTTCGAGGTGACCGTTCCACGAGCGGCATTGAAGCCGGCGATGGCAATCCCTTTCGGGTTCTCGGTAGTGGGAATGCGCACCACGGTGACCTGCGCGGTGAGGTTCTGGGTTTGGTTGGTGCCGGGGCCTTGGTAAACGACTTGGTACGGCACCTCAACGAGCCACGCATATACCCCACCCATGTCCGACTCCCGGACGATCGAGGGAGGTCGAATGACAACCGAGCTCAACACGAGCTGGCGCTTCTCGATTGCCTCGAGCGAGCCGGATGAACGAAGCTCATCCAGATAGCGCCTCCATCCTGATCGCGTGAAGTAGACGGACGCTTGCCCAAGCTGCTCCCTGTAGTTTTTGAAGTCGACGGCGTGCATGGCGGCGATAGCCTCAGCAACGTGCTGGGAGACCGCGTTCCTGTTGGCGATCGGCTTAGACAGGGGAACGATTGGCACCAACGTTCCGTCTGTCTGCTGGATGATGTACCGCGGCTCCGGCGGCGGCCGCGTTCCCAGGAATGCAAGCGCTACAAGGCATGCTGCCAACGCGACGGCCAATATCACGATCGAGCTGAGGAACTGGAAGGTCCGCGCTTGCAGCTCTTTGTTGCGCCTCATGATCGCGAGAATCGGATCACCCTTCGCTTCGGCGCCACCAGCTACAGGTGCATTGTTGGTTTTGCTCATCGGAGTTCCAAGTGTGTTTGCCTCGCGCTCAAGGCGCGGGGGATTGAGGATCGCTGGCAGCGTCCGTCATGAGGTGCTCGGAGATCGCGGGCACCTTATTGATCTGTCCTGTCACGTACTGGACAAAAACCGAGGACGCTTGCACCGGCTGGAGCACCACATGGAGGGCCCATGCCGTGCAAAGCGCCATTCCAACGGAGAAGACGAGCACCAATTGGGATGCCCAGCGGATAACTCGCTCCCGCAATGAGTTGGTGCGTTTGACCGTGGGCGCCGCCCGGAAAATGATCTCGTTCTTCTTCGGGCCGGAACGTGGCTTGGCCGGCGGCGGCGCGGGCGAATTTTGGTCAGACGCGTGTGGCATGCGGGGAGTTATGAAGGGTCTGCACGCATTTTGGCCGCAAATAATCGGCGCCCTGCAGGTTAATCGGCTGAGACCGGCCGATTTTTGCAACCGTCACCGCTCCGCTGTCAGCGGACCCGGCGTTTTTTGGCAACGAAACACCCGCTGTGACATACTTTTTGTCAACTTCGCTTCAATCGCCGTGATGTCCATCAACCGCAACCCAGCATTGCCGAGCCTCGGGACAACGCCCGAGCTTAAGCACGCGCCTGTGCGCAGGTCTGCGGATTGCCCCGACGGGCTTGGCCTGGTCAGCGCCGAGCACCCACCCGCGGGTGACTGGCCAGCACGGAAGTCGACCGAACGCTTTGGGTGGGGCCTCGTGCTCGGCGAGCTCATAGCCTCACCTTGATTGCAACTTACGGAGTCGTATGACCATTTCCCTTACCCAGCTTGCAGGCGACTACATCGACCCCTCGGCGAGTTTCACCGTATGGCGCAACGTCGCTCTGGGCGTCCTTGCTTTCGATGTCGAGAGGCGAATCACGACCGGCAAGGATCTGTTGACCGGAGAGACCCTATCGATCCAGCTTGACGAAGAGAATGCGAGCGATGCCCGGGACGACGTCGACGTATGGAGCGCGCTGCGCTATCGCACGCGCAACGACGTGCAAATGGTGGCGAACGCAAAGGCCGTGGTCCCAGGCGAGGGAATCATCATTTTCGAAGGTGTTCGCGCCGGCTCCGAGAAGGGCGTTCTGCAGGCCCGTTGGGCTAGCACCGCAGCACACGCCGCTGGCATTGCGAAGGTGTTCTCTGCGCTGGTGCGTCCTGCGTTGGCTTACGGCTCCCGTGTTGGGCAGATGGATCCGAAGCATGCGATCGAACTGATCCGGCCCAAAAGCGCGCGCCCCATCCACTCCCGCCAGGATCTCATGGACACCGTCGCGTCGGTGATATCGACACCATTTCGAAACGCGCTGATCCGGGTTCTCGACTCGGAAAACTTAGTGAGTACGAGCCAAGTATGGAAGCCAAAGGATCTGTCCGTGCCGGCGTCCATCGAAAAGCACTTCGCCAACGATCGAATCGCGCGCGTGCTATCTGACGCGGTCTGTCAGGGGGCCATCGTCGAGGTGCTAGCGATCGATCGCATTTACCCGGGCAAAGACTACGGGAAGGTGCTGTCCGATCACAGCAAAACGGACACCACGATTTTCCGACGGGACTGGTCGCTCGGCGAGGGCAAGGGCTACGGCTTCGCTGACGCAATAGTTGCGCTGCGCCAGTACCAGGCACTCGATGGGACCAAAGGTGGCTGGCAACTGACCAAGCTACGTCCAACCACGATTCGGCCCAACCTCTACCGTGGCTACGCGGATTTTCCTACCGCCAACATCAATCCTCTCGTCGCGCCTGTTCAGGCGCCCGCGCCCGACACCCCGCAAGAGCAGAGCGGCGCACAGGCGCTCGCACAGGCGCCGCATAGAACCGGGCGGCACGGCGACGCGGAGGCGGCTCACACTGCACGGGACCACGAAAACCCGCTGGCCGAAAAGTTGAACCGCGCGAGCCGGGGTTTCGCCCGGGCACGATAGCGCAGAGCGCCGACTGCCTGTCGCCCGCGGAGCGACGTACGATTTATGCGAGTTTTTATGAAATGGTCAGAATAGGTCTTTACGCCATTAACCCCGCAGGGTTGGCATAAACATCTGGACCATTCATGAGCTTCGCGACCGCATCGAAAATCACCGATCTGTACTGGCCGGACCTCAGCGCCCACAGGGTCACACTCGGGATCGTCGATCACCAGGAAGGCGGGTCATCACTGATTTTCGTGGATGAGGAGAATCAGTTTTCCTACATCGCCAAGAACATGGGATTCCAGCGGACACGCTGGGCGGGCCTCTGGGTGCGCAGCGATGTTCGGGTCGAAGCATCGGCATTCCACAGCGCCTTTCCCCAAGTCGAGGTGGTGCTCAAGCCTCTGACGGCGATCAAAGCCGACGCTCTGGATAAGATTCGGCTGGTAATCGAGAGCTCGCGACAGCAACTTCTTCCAGGCTTCGAGCCGGTAGCCGGCGTGCGCCCTCGCAACGAGCCGACCGCGCGCCTGGGACCTAGCGTGCGGTCGACGGCAACTGGCATCGGCCAGGTCGCCGGTGACGTCATTGACCTCAGCCCGATGATCTCGGAGGCTCGTCTACTTGGGACGAATATGCGCGGCGAGGAGGTCTTTCAAGCGCCGGATGCAACACGCTTCGTGCGGGCCCGTGATGACGGCGGCCCAAGCCAGGGCAGAGCAATTGAGCGTGAGTCATCATTTCTCACGGCTAGCGATGTCGACGCCGCGCGCTTCCTGCGAGGTTCTACGCAAGGTGCCTTGGCTATATCGTCAGACGCTTTCGTCAAGATGATGGCAAGTGGACACAACGCCAGGGTCGACGAGCTCCAGCGCTTCTTCTTTGCGGTAACCGGACGCGACATGAACGCCGGCGATCCGGATGTCGTTCATGTCGTTCGCGCAATTGATCAGGCAAGAGTGCGCAAGCTTGCCGAACTCGTCGAGAGTCCAGACGAGGCGGCCTTTCACGCCGCGCTGCGCCTTCACGAAGCAGCCCAGTACTACTCTGTAGTCGACAGCAACCGCATGACGCCGTTGCCGGTGACCGTCTCGCTGCAGCAAATCGCAAGTGCGATGCCCGACGGATCAACGGTCCGTATCGAGAACGCCCCGAACGGAGAGTTCAACACCTTCACCGCGACCGTCGGCAAGTTCCTCCCAGCATCAGAGGGCGAGCAAGCAAGCCTGATCCTCGCGGCGTACGAAGGCACCCTCCTCGACCGCGCCGTTCAAGCCTATGGAACCTCCGTTAGCCGCCTGGACCACGCAAGCGTGCTGCAGACGTTGCAGAGCATGACGCCCGACGGGGTTGGCATCTTCGTCATCAGCGGCGACATCGCTCCGGGGCGGATCGGGCCATCGTCGAGACGCTTCCTCGACGCGCTTGCAACGCTGCACGAGATCGAAGGCATCGTCGATATTGATGGCACTCTTATGGGCGTGCCGGGTGCTCTTCCCTCCCGAATGATCGTAGTAGGGAATAAGCGTGATATCCCCGGTCATGGAGGCCTCCCGCCGGCGGTCCCGTATGTCGTCGACTACCCGTCTTTGTGGACTTGGGCGACCAAGATCACCGAAGCAATCCGCAAGCCTGGCAGCGTTCCATACGTCGAACGCGGCGGCGTCGCCCGGGAGACGATGGTCGGCGAGAATGTTTTCCAGGCGCCGTATATCCCTGCATCGTTGCTCAGCGAGCCTGCGCTCATGGTGCCGCGCAACCTTGCGTCGCCCCTGCGCCGAGCCATGATTCAGATCAACAAGGACGTCCCGCACGTGGACGCCTGGCTTCAACGGCAGCTGCACTACGATGATGCAGGGCTGACGCAGGCCCTCTCAGCTGAGCAGGCCGATGCCGTGGTCATGGGCCTCAAGCGGCTCGAAGATGGTCTCGGCTTCATGATCGCTGATCAAACCGGAATCGGCAAAGGCCGAACCATTGCTGCACTCGCTCGCGCAGCTCGTGCCAAGGGGCAGCCGGTGATTTTTTTGACCGAGAAGGCCGAGCTCTTCACTGACATTTGGCGCGATATTGAGGACACGAACTCCGAGGGCTTCTTTCCTCGGATCATGATCCTGAATGACGGCGAGTCTATCGTCTCGACCAAGACCGGTCAGGTGATCGCAGAGAGCGCACCAAGAGCAGAGGTCGAGACCGTAATGCGGTCGATGGCTTACCCGGAGAACGTGGACATCATTTTTGGCACGTACAGCCAGTTCAATCGTGACCCCATCAAAGCCATCAAGGCCGAAGGCGGGATCGACTTGGACTCCATAACTTCGGCATCCCTTTCAGCGAGCACGCGCAGCCTATCGGAGTGGGTTGCACGCAGGCGGCTCAGCCAAGGCAAGAAGGCCGCAGCCTCGTTGATGGTGGAAGCCATCGATATCTCGGACGATCCTGCGCTGATCGCCAAGATGCCGCTATCTGCGGTGAAGAGCCTCTGGATCGGCAAAGCGACGAAGGATGCGCTCCTCGTGCTCGACGAGTCTCACAATGCCTCTGGAGAGACGTCGCAGACGAACCTCAACCTGGATAGCGGCGTGCTTCGCGCTGCGAGCGTGATCTACTCCTCCGCCACGTTTGCGCGCGGCGAAAAGAACATGCGCATCTACCGCCGCCTTTTTCCCGCATCGGTGGACGTCGAGGCACTGCACGAGACCCTGAAGCGCGGCGGCGAAGCGCTGCAGGAGGCTCTTGCATCCATGCTCGCGGAGGACGGCGCCATGATCCGGCGTGAGCATGATCTCTCGATGATTAAGTTCGTCCCGCGCGTGGATGCTGATCGTTTGGCTCGCAATGAAAAATACGCTGACCAGCTGGCCGAGATTCTCGCAGCGATGACGTTCCTCACACGTGAGACGCGACAGCTCACCGATGCCATGTCGAAGGAACTCAAGGATGCACTGATCGCTTTGAACGAGGCGAATGCCGGGCAGCCATTCTTCAGGCCCAAGGACGTTGACACGGTAGGCGTGGTCAAGCGTGGGTCGATTGGGAACAACCTATACACGATCATGCGGGCGTTCCTCGCTGTCCTTAAAACAGACGTTGCGATTGAAGACGCCATCCTCGACATTCGAGAGGGGAAGAAGCCGGTTTTTGTGATCGATCACACAATGGAAACTGAGCTTGATAGGCGATACGACGAGAGCGTGAGCAAAGGCCTCGTGGTGAGTACCGGTTCGGGGGACGTGATTCCAGCACCTGGCTTCCGATCGATCCTGCGCGATCGCCTTGAAGCGCTTACGCACGCGTACGTTGATGGGCAGCGGGTTGAAATCAAAACACGACCCGAGATGCAGGTGGTCATTGCACGCATCGACGCGCTGATAGATGCATTCCCCGACCTGCCAACTTCGCCACTCGACGTGGTCCGCCAGGGCGTTGAAGCCGCCGGCTTCAATGTCGTCGAGCTTTCAGGTCGGAAGCGACGTCTCATCTACGACGGCGCCGGCAAGGCACTCGTCGTTGACATTCCGAAGAAGGAACGTCGCGCTGCCAAGGACCGCTTCAACAACGGTGACGCGCATGCGATGGTCCTAACGCGTGCGGGAAATGCCGGCATTAGCTTGCACGATTCGTATCGCTTCTTGAATCGGGCCCAGCGCGTGCTGATCGAGGTCGAGGTGCCGGAGGACGTCCTCAAGCGGACTCAGTTCTTCGGGCGGGTGAACCGAAAAGGACAGATGAGCAATCCGATTATCCGGACGCTCTCGTCGGGCATCCCAGCAGAAAATCGCCAGATCTCGCTGCAGAACAATGCGTTGCGACGAATGAGCGCCAACATCACTGCCAACCGCGACAACGCCGCGCTCACAAAAGTCGTCGCTGACATGCTCAACCAAGTCGGGAACGAAGTGGCATACCGCTTCCTAGAGCTCAATCCAGAGCTCGCAGAGTCGCTCGATATCGACATCGTAAAGAAGGTCGCTGATGGAGACGCAGACACCCCAGTGGCAAGCCTGTGGGGCGATAAGTACGTGAGCGAGCTGATGAACCGGTCGGTGATGCTCCCCGTGTCGCAGCAGAAGGCGATCATTGAATCGCTTACGCTCGAATACAGCGCGTACATTGAAGAGCTCGATCTGAAGGGCACCAATCCACTCAAGGCGCGGTTCTTTGATATCCATGCAAAGCGCTTGACAGAAGAGGTGCTGGAGGCGGCCATGCCGACCGGCGTGCATGCAAGGCGTGAGAGCGCCTTCGATCGCCCGGTCAACATCACTACCGTTGAGTACACAGAGTTCTTTCGCCCGATGGCGGGCGCAATGCTCTTGCAGCATATCGAATCCGGACAGCTCGCACTTGATGAATCGGCCCGTGCCCGCTATGGCCATACTGCGCGGTACAACGACTGGGCCAGCCAGAATCAGCAAGCATCGATCTGCGATCACATCGTTGAGGTGCTGGTTGAGGACAAGGCGAAAATTTTGGAGCGCTTCAAGGGACGTGCCGAGACTGTCGCCGAGGCGCTAACGCGGCCGGACAACAACATGGTCAAGCAGATGGACCACAAAATCGATGCGATCGTCGGCGCACTCTGCACGATTCGAGTCGGTTCCAGGATACGTTGGCATCACGAATTCCGCGATTGCTATGAAGACAGTGCAGTGGTCGTCGGAATCAAGGTGCCGCCGCCCGATGAGACGCACTATGCAGGTCGCTACACCGTGCAGGTTGCACTCCCCGGCCAAGCTCACCTTGCGACGCGAACCCTGAGCTCGTTGCTTTCCATGCAGGGCTTCTGCGTTCATGAAATTGACTTCAACAAGAAGCTGGTCGCCGAGTTCGACAGCCGAAAGGAGGAGGCATTCAAGGCAACGCGCGCGCTTCTCGACGGCAATCTGTTCCGGGCAGCCGAGATGTCGATTCAAACAGGTTCAGGGACCCAGGCCTACTACTCTGACGAGCACGGTATGACGAACCGGGCGGTGGTTCTGCCCATTGGTGCAGACGCACGCTCCTTCGCGAAGCTCCCGCTTCGCATCCATGAACCAGGCATGGTTCAAGAGTTCTTCGACGCCGTGGATCGTGGCACCCTTCTTTCGTCCTCAGGCGCGGGCAAGCTGACTGGGATGGGGGCGCAGATGAAGATCGTGAAGAAGGGTTTATCTGTCACTAAGGAGGCTGGTGGCGAGACAGTGGTCAGCGTGCCAGGCTCTCGGCAGTGGACTGACTGGCTTCGTAGCCATCCGGACCTGATGAAGGTTACCGGCCCATTCGGTGGTACCCGTGACAAGCTTTTCGCAGTCGTTCCGAACCGGCTCTTGCCCGCGCTTGTCGAGGCGATCTACGAAACAGGGATGACCCTTTACGCGCATTCAAATGAACAGGCAACCCTTCTGGGGACAAAGGACACTGTGAACGCGAGGGGTTGGTTTGCTGTACGTATGAAGACCCAGGACCGCTCGCCAGAGGTCAGCGAGCACGCGACCGTCGACCCCCTCGCATCACTCGGAAAAGGTGTGCAAACAGCGCCTACCACGCTTGCGGGTCCGTCTTGGAGACGGGCAGCCTGAGTCGCTCGCGACCACGTCAGCCAATGAAATCGCCCGCTTCACGCCATTTCAAGCGCATCCATGATCACAGCCGCCCGTACACTTTTGTGCTTATTCGCCAGTAAACCGTTCGGTTTGAGGACTGCTCTTGTTTGAAACCTTATATATCGCCGAGAAGCCCAGTGTGGGTCGCGCAATTGCCCAGAACCTCGGCGGGAAGATGACTCCTGTGAGGGGCCAGAAAGGTGTGACTCACTACATCGTCGGAGACGTCGCTGTCTCCCATGCTTTCGGCCACATATTGAAGTTGGCCGAGCCTGAAGACTATGACCCTAGTTTCCGTGACTGGGAAGCGGCAGAGGCTCGATATCCGTTTATTCCCGACACCTGGAAGCTCAACGTGATACAGGAGTCAGCGGAGCAGCTCGCAGTTCTCCGGGACCTGGTGAAGAATTCAAAGCGCATCGTGCACGCGGGTGACCCTGACCGTGAGGGGCAACTTTTGATCGACGAGATCTTGGAGTACGTCGGCAACTCTGCGCCGGTGTCCAGGATCTTGCCGAACGCCATCGACGACGGGTCCATGAAGGCCATCCTCAAGGATGTTCGCGACAACCGAGACTTCCGCGGCTTGTACGAAGCCGGACTGGGTCGTCAGAGGGCTGACTGGGTCGTGGGCATGAACCTGACTCGCGCTTGCACTGTAGCCAATCGCCGAACCGGCCTTCGCGGGATGCTGTCCGTTGGGCGGGTGCAAACGCCGACATTGGCTATGGTCGTCAAGCGCGATCTTGAGATCGAAAACTTCAAGCCCCAGACGTTCTTCCAGCCGATCGCGAATCTAAAACATGCGAACGGTCAGTTCAAGGCCGAGTGGAAAGCTCCGGCGAACTTCCCTGGGCTGGACTCCGAAAAGCGACTTATCGACCCCGCAGCGGCACGTGCGATTGACGATGCCTGCAAAGGGCAGACTGGGAAGATTGCAGAGTACAAGGTCGAGCGAAAGGAAGAGAGGTGCCCTCTTCCTTTCTCTTTGACGACGCTGCAGATCAAGGCTTCGAAGCTCTATCGGATGAGCGCCAATACCGTCCTGGACATCTGCCAAAGCCTCTACGAAGTTCACAAGATCACGAGTTATCCACGTTCGGATTGCCCCTACTTGCCCGAGTCTCAGTTGGCCGATGTACCCGCTGTACTGCGCGCGATTACCAGCTTCAATGGGGAGACAGCCGATCTCGTTGCCGCGGCAGACGCTAAGCATGTCTCGCACGCCTGGGACACGAAGCTAGCGCCAATCCACCACGGAATCATCCCCACCACGAACGCCAACTACGCCTCTCTGTCCGAGCCAGAGAAGAAGATCTTTTCGCTGATATGCAAGCAGTACGTCGCGCAGTTCTACCCCGCATACACATTCATGCAGACCTCGGTTCTTGCCCGCTGCAGTGGCCACGAATTCAAGGCGTCAGGTCGCACACCCGTCGATTACGGGTGGAAGAAGGTGTTTGGCTCTTCGGACGTCGATGATGACGAAGAGAAGGCGAAGGGAGCCCAGCAGATGCTTCCGAAAATGGAACGCGGGGATAGCGTTGTCTGCGTGAGCGTCGCCTACGACAAAAAACTCACCAAAGCTCCCGCACGCTTCACCGAGGGTACGCTGATCCGCGCCATGACGAATGTGCATGAGCTTGTGGATGATCCAGTGCTGAAGGAACGTCTAAAGCAGTCGAAAGGGATTGGTACGGTGGCAACTCAGGGCAAGATCCTGCAGAAGCTTCACGAGCGCAACTACGTCGCTACGCAGTCCGGAGCGGTGGTGTCGACCGCCGTCGGACGCGCTTTCGTCAAGGAGCTTCCTCGTGACCTAACCGAGGTACACGTCACAGCGATTTGGGAACTGGCTCTCGAGCAGGTCATCAAGGGCCAGCTGCAACTGTCTAAGTTTCTCGAAGGACAGAGTCTTTGGATTCACAAGCTGACCCGACAAGCTCTGTCGAAGTCGACGTGCATTGCTGTCGGCTTCGGCAATGAGACGGTGAACGCTGCCACGATGAGAGCGCTTGCTGACGCAAATGGTGCCAAATGCCCGAAATGCGGGAATGGGCACCTGCGCGCTGCACAGGCGCGCCAGGGGGAGAACAAAGGGCGCTACTTCCTAGCCTGCTCCGCGTACCCTGACTGCGATCACACCTCGGACATCGCGGGTCAACAAGCGGTTGCGACAACGAAGTCGAGCCGCGGAGAATCGAAGGGCGGAGCGGCAGGAAGGCGTCGGTCACGGGCGTGATCGGGGAGCCTGTCGCTCGTCTGAACTTGACGCGCACTTTTCCAAGAGTTAGTATTAGCGGATCGACTCTTCAATCGATAGCAGTGGTAGTTGCTCAATTGCTTGTTGAACGACTACACGGGGATCCGCTTTGGCGAGCGGGTCCCCGGCCTTTTTAGCTGCTAGATCACATTGACATCTATCACGCGCTCCTAGGTTGATGAAGCCGGGGAGTGTGCATCAAAGTGCTGCTCAAGCAGCGCAGCTCCCGGCCGATCAGTTCCACGTCGACGAATGCATCTCTCGATGATGTGCTATCGCCTTCAGACTAGGCTTGACCTTACCCGGGCGAAATTTGAGATCACGCACGATTGGATCATCGGAGATCGACGGGTGGACTTCAGCCGCGCGCCCATCTGCACTAAGGCGGATGAGCCCACGATCAAACAGCGTGTGTAGATCCGTTCTGAGCGCCAGGCCGTTGGTTACATGCTGTGTAATCCGGCCGCAATACGGAGAGATGTGAGCCGCGTCAATCACAGCCTGCAGGGTGCACCCTGAGAGGCAGCAAGCACGGTCAAAGTTGTGGAGCACCGCTTTCCTGAAGGCGCCCTGCCCTTGCCGCTGAACGATCGAGACCGCCACGCGTCTGATCGCCGCTTCGACGTTGTCTGGATCGAATTCTGGCTGCTCCGACACCTCTTCGATGATTCTTGCGAGATCACTCGTCGTCGTTGGATCGAACACTCGAACGCCATGGTTCATAGCAGCAGCAAGTGGCTCGGTTTCGACGCCGACTGCCTGCAGGGCTTCTTCTATGATCTTTCGCAAGTCTTGCGGGCTTCCGTGGCGAAACGCGATGATTTTGGGAGCTCTCGGTGCTCCGTTTGCAGAAGGCGCTACTGCATGCTCAGGCACTTTAATCTGGCATGCCTGGTTGATACGAAAAACGCGGATGCCGGCGCCGTCCGGCCCGAGGAAAAAGGCGATTCGCGTCTTGCGGACCTTCGGCGTCAAAAGGGTGCCGTACTGGCTTTTGACGTATGCAGCCACTTCGTTCGGCGTCATTTTGGATGAATCTCACATACGTAGGGGACAAGATCACCAGCGCAAGAGGCCTGGATCTGGGAAAGTGGTATTGCTTCACTTACTCGAAATCGTCGCTGTCCGTCACGATGCGCTTTGGTTGGCCGATGACCAGCTGAGTGGGCAGTGCCTCGACTTTAGGCTGCATCTTCGTGCGGAGCCCGCTGACGTTTCGCCTCGCAGCCAGCGTCACGTCAGCGAGCCTTATTGAGCGGTTGCGAACTTCCTTTATCGCCTCGATCACCATCCTCGATGTCGGCGGTTGTCCAAGGTAATCGAGGATTGCGCGGTCGAGAAGCCCGGGAACCCGCGCCGCCATCTCCTTCATGATCTGGAAAACGACCTTGGGATGGATGGCGAGCTCCTCCGCCACTCTCTTCCAGTGATCCTGACGAAGGTACGTCTCAGGCCATACGCCTCCTACTTTCATACCCCGGGATCGTGTCCCAACGATGCCTTCCGAGAAACAGAGGCCCTGACTGAAAGGACGCAGTCGGAAGGCATCAGGTGAAGCGGCTGACCTCGATACGTTCAGGTAGTTCGCGTCGATCTCAGTGTCGGCGATAGCAAACGACAGGACAAACCAGCGGACTATCAGTTGCACATCGAGCAAGGGAGATTCGGAATGCGCGCGAATCAGGGCGATGATCTCAGCCAAACCCATCCCGCCGTTCTCCTGTTTCGTGGAACCGCTCGTGGGGCCTCCAATGTCGCGACCTTGTAACCAAGCTCCCAGAGTCGTTGTTCCCGGTAGGTTTGGGGCCTGAAGAAGCCGCCGCTCTCCATTTCCACCCCGAATGACTCGGACCGCGTTTGCTGGAACGCCGACGCCAAGGCAGATTGACAAGGCAGCGTAGCGCAGCGTCAGCCAACTATCGGGCGCAGGGTGGTTCGCGGGCGGAAGGACCTGTAACGCTTGCTGCGCGTCAGCCGCCTCTTGCGAGGTGTCCCTGTTGAAGGTGATGGACGTCGCGCGCAACTGGATCCCAAGCTTGCGAGCAACCTGTATCGCCAAATCCATTTGCAGGGCTTGTTTTCCTCGCTCGAGGTCAAAGAGGAAGCGGGTACCGACACCGAGCCACGCAGCAGCTTCCGGAAGTGGAAGTCCGGTTTGGTGGCGTGCTGCCTGAACCAGCTTGCCGAATTCGCCAACACCGTTTAGCGTGATCACTGAGTTTGCTTCTTGGCTAGCGGAAAGGAAGCGATCGTCACCTGTGGCGGGAGTCTGAGCAGCGGGTTGTAAGTACCGAAACCGATCGAGGCTTTGGACACAGAGGAAGTTTGCAAGTTTTCTGGGAATTTGAAATTGTTGTTCCACCCGAGTATACCCCTCACCCTGTTACCCGAACGGGAAAACGTCTCCGAAACGTCAATGGCGACAACCACTTAGGATCTCGGTTCCTTACATCGCAGGCGTGTTCGCGTCGGGCTCCCTAAGGAAGTGAGATGAAAGTGATCCAGGCGCCTGCGATGCCATCCCACGCAGGCGGGAAAAGCTGAATGTTTCACGCTCCGTTTGCGATAAACCTCGTGCCGACAACGACTTAGCTCCGCTATTGCGTGTCGCGTGAAACGTTGTGGTAAACGCGTAAACGTGTTTACATCTGTCGAGGGGGCTGTACGATCGACCTCGGCCGTGCTGGAACCGACCGAGGCAATTCATTAGCATGTGCCAGCGCCCTGCCCCCCAAGCTGCTCCATCGGCGCGTCGGATGACGGGACATGACTTAGGTGTTCTCGCTTGCCCCAACGGCATAGCATTCACCGGGGCTCCCGAAGAATGACCAAGAGCAGCCTGCATCTAGACCGATGCCGCACGCGTCGTGCTGAAGGTTGAACACGCCGCAACTTGCCATGCGCATAGCAGCGGCAGCGGCAGCGGCAGCGGCAGCGGCAGCGGCAGCGGCAGCGGCGCAAGATTGTCGGATCCAATCCACCGCGATCAACCCAAGTTCAGCGCGCTTCAGATGGAGTGCTGGTGCTCGCCATCTCGTGCACCGGCGCGGCGGGACCCCTCCGAGCGAATGACGTGAATCTACTGGGCCCACGAGGGGGTTGGCTCCTACGACGAATCGATACGCATTCAGGCCTAGCGGCCAACCTGGCGCCGCCCTTGCCGTCAAGCTGCTACCACTCAGCGCCCGCTCGAGTACATGCCTATACAACGCACGATCGCCGAGCCTGAGCGTGGACCACCGACTCCGCCTTCCGCACACTCTGGTCCACCTGCTGCAACGGCGCACGCCAGACCCGCATGCCAGTTTCGTATTCGAGCAAGATGTGGACACCATCTTTATGGCATGCAAAACAGACGGCAGTCGCGTGTGGAAGCGCGGGCGGGCAAAGGCGTGTCGCGGCAACATACACCGCTGGAATGCTAAGACTGCGCTTTGCACTGTCTGTGCCCCTCCTCCGGAGTGCAGGCGGCGTTACACCATCGCGACATCATGAGCGGAAAGCGCGACATAACGTCGGAACGATTTGGCTTTGCCAAATCGCTCAATTTCGCAACCGACGCCACGCTACGTTGCCGGCCGAGGTCAGCGGCCCGGGCCGTCAAGCGTTGGACTA
Organism: Variovorax restrictus; assembly: GCF_051216715.1. Lineage (NCBI taxonomy): Bacteria > Pseudomonadati > Pseudomonadota > Betaproteobacteria > Burkholderiales > Comamonadaceae > Variovorax > Variovorax restrictus. The sequence goes on along the minus strand of NZ_JBPJZH010000011.1, from coordinate 29,969 downwards.
TCGCAGGTGGTCACCTGGTGTCCACCCTGCCGTGACGTGGGGAGGTCACCTGGTGACCACCATCGTAAGGACCTACGCATCGTCGTCGGCATCCTATCTTCGGCGCTCCAGTTCGCGAGCGCACATCAAGTGGTTTGCCTGCGGTGCAGCTAGGCGGGCGGGTGAAACGTGCTCGTTTCGGGCGACGCGGCTACGGTTCGAAATTCACGCTACCTTCCGGCGAAATCGTGCGTTAGCTACTGCCTACGTCGGTTGGGATCCAGCGAGTTGTACGTGGAACGGCGGTGCGCATGCAGGTGGCCACCTGGTGGCCACCCCTCCCCGCCCGGGTGAACCGGATACGTGCCTTAGCCCCGAGACGGGTGCTCGCCGACAGAATCTGCGGGTGCTGCATGGCGCGCGCCCCGGACCTTTGAGTGCCAGGATTCGTGGAACAGGTCATGCTGCCAGCCGCCGCTGGCGCAACAACTTCTCCGGCCCGAACGTTGCAACATGCTGTTCAAGTGCCTGACCGCGGCGGCCGTGTCGTCGTTTGATCGACGCGAAACGCGGTTCAGCTTCACATGAAAGGTCGCCGGGCCGCACTAGCTGGCAATGCCGGCCTGCGCCTGGGCCTCCTTCCATAAACGACCGGCCGGGTTGCGATGAGCAGCATGAATCATGTGTGCTTCGCGGCGCACCAGATGCGGTGCCGCGGACTTCTAGTTGGCATCGACTCTGTATGTCGAAATCCTCCTTTTGCATCTGCTCGCCGGGTGTGGTCACCTGGTGGCCGCGGCAATTCTTTTTTCGTCGCTAAGGTTTGGCCGATCGTTGCTGGGGCCGCTCCCAAACCAGCCGAGGGCGCTAGTCGGGCGGGTGACCACTTCGCGTCCAGCCAGTTCTTGCGCCTTGAGGTGGCCACCAGGTGACCACTCCGCTCTCATCAGAATGTGCTTGGCCGTTTTCCAAGCCCCCTCGCAAGCAACTTTCAGCGGTGCGTACCAGCAGCTTGCGGCGCGTCGAAGACGGATCGGACGCCATGCGGAAGGAGACACTTTGGGTCGAAAGCCGGTATCTGAAGTGGCTACCGCTGGGGCTGGGTGGCCACCAGGTGGCCACCGCAGGTCTTGACTGTTAGCGTGCGCAGATCGGGCATACGCCACTTGCCACCAGGAGGCAACGCTAGGCACAGGCGGTTAGTCACCTGGTGCTACCCTGACGATTTTAGGTGGCCACGCCGTACGACATTGGGCGTAGCGCAAACCTGCTCACAAGCAGGGTTCAGCGATATCGCCACCAACAGCACGCGGCGTTCGAAGACTGAGTGCCCGCCGCTAGTAACGACACAGTGCCTCGAACTTTGCCATCTGCAGTTCCAACCGCCGGCTTGGCCACCAGGTGGCCACCTGGTGGCCACCACAGTAACAAGCTTCCGGGTAGGGGTCACACAACTGTTGGCGGCGCTCGCATCCTACAGAGAGCGTAGGGCGGTGGTCACCTGGTGTCCACCCTGCTTCTGAAGAGCAACCCAGGATGATTTCAGATCCGCGCGCCCAGCCCAATCAGTCGCACGTTGGCCTGCGGTATTGGAAAGTAAACTGGTCGTCAAGTGGCCGCTCTAGTGCTCTTGCAGACAAGTGGCCACCTGGTGTCCACCGCGATGTGGGCAAAAAAAAGGTGGCCGAGCCACCTTCTTTCTTGCGCCGTTCAACCTACTACTCGTCGCTCAGCTTCGCAATGAACGCACTAATGTCCTTCAGTTGCTTTTCACCGACCAACCCTGGCTCGAGTTCAAGAACAACACGTCCGTGACTGGTCCGGCGCCACGTGCCCAGCTTGCGGCCTTCGTGTTTCAAAGCAGTGGCGCCCTTTGCCTCTTCAGCCGCAATCAGGAGGGCTACGACTCTGCCGGCCGCAGGCCGCGGACTCATCTGCCGTATCTTCTCGGCGCGCAACAGGACCTGCTGTTTCTGCTTGCCCGCCAATGCTTCGGCAATGACTTCGGCGTGAGCAGGCTTGATCAGCAGTGGGGACTCAAACGCGCCAAGAATGGCTTCTGGCAGGTTGGCAATCTTCAGCGTCTTGGCGATCCATGTCCGGCTGATCTTCAGAGCCTCCGCCAGGCTGCGTTCCGAGTCATACCAGGGCGGATCACCAGCCAACGCCATCTTGAACATCTTTCCTTGCTCATACGCGGACAGATCGGCACGGTCACGGTTCTCCCGATGCATTGCGAGGTACAGCTGACGGTCGGTGAGCTCTTTCTCCCAGACCACCGCTAGGACTGGGATCTCGAGCTCGAGGCAAGCACGATGGCGGCGATGCCCAAAGACCAGCTCGTACTTTTCTGGACCAAGGCGGCGGACAAGGATCGGCTGGATATTCCCTTCAGAATCCTGGATGCTTTCCTTCAGACTGCTGAACCCGGCTTTCTTGAACGAGTCTTCATGGCGATTTGCCCAGGGAGAAAGCACTACGAGGTTCGGATCGAGGCGAACTGTGGGCATTGACCCATCCCACTGCTCGAGCTTCTTCTTCAGTTCGGCTATCTCGTCCTGGAGCACGATGATCTCGCCTGACGTTTGGAGAAGCCGGCCGGGTGCAGTAGCCGGAATGTGCGAGGTGCGCGATGGTGCATCGACGTCGACCTGCGTCTCACGGGCTTGACGGCGCGCTTGCATCTGTTGCTCGATCGCTTCTGTGCCAACGTTCAATCGGGCTTTTAAATTGCTGCTCATATCAAGCCTCCATTACGCGGCGACAGCGGTCGCAGAACCGCCAACACCGCCTGCTGCCAACGCAGAGCGGTTCGCCCAAGTTTTGATGATCGAGGACTCAACAAGCTCCACCAGCCGATCGTAGGCCTCGATCGCGCGCTTGTACGTTCGTGCATTCATGTCGTTTCGTCCAGCGTCATAAATTGTCCCAAAGTCAGCGGCCTTGCTGGTGGTAGCAGCGGTTTTAGGGATCTCGATCGGCAGCAGATACTCGCCGTAGACCGACTGAATCCAGCGGCGCACTTGAGTGGTGGTTGGGTCCTGACTATCAGGCTCAACCTGTGTGAGTAAAACGTGGACAAAGTCAAAGTGTTTTGCCGTCATCGAACGTGCCTCGAGCCCCACGCCGAGGTCCGTAAATAGATTCCAAAACTGGGCCAGGCTCGCGTAGTCAAGAGCAGACGGAGGGATCGGCACAATCAACCCATCTGCCGCGAAGAGGGCGTTCATCGTCACATAGCTCAGACTCGGGGGCGTGTCGATGATGATCACGTCATACTCATCCCGGACTGACTCGAGTCCGCTGTTAAGGACCTCCCAGAACTTGGCTCGTGGGTCCTTATTAGCCATAGCGGGCAATGCGAACTCAGCACTGAAAAGGGCGGGAGAGGCCGCAATGAGGTCAAGGCCGTCCCAGTAGGTTGGACGTACGGCACTTCGCAGATCTTTCACATCACCTAGACACAGCGGGAGGATCGTCTGCTCGTTGTCTACGTCAGCTGCCGGAAGCAGTCCGAAAAGCGTGGTCAGAGAACCTTGGGGATCGCAGTCGATGACCAGGACGCGATGACCGCGAAGCGAAAGCCCCTGCGCAAGGACCATGGCAGTTGTTGTCTTGTTCGAGCCGCCCTTGAAGTTGCTGCTTGCAAGGGTCACCCCCTTTTGGCCCTCCGGACGCATGCAAGCGGTGCGGTATGCACGCGTCCACTGTCTCGCCTCAGCCAGGCTGAACTCCCTCCGGCCGCCCTTGGCGCTAGTCCGTCCTGCTGGAAGATCCTTCAGCGTGAGCCGGTACGTCAGCTTGTTCTTGTCGATCTTGCAGTACGCAGCCAGATTGGTCGAACTGATCGCAGGAGCAATCTTTTCGTTGCCCGGGGCGAGGAGGGTGCCGCGGATGATTTCCATCATGTCCGATGCATCGTCTGCCAAGTTGACGAGGTGGGCGAAGGAGATAAGCTCAGGAACAGCCAGCGATGATGGTGCCCGAAGCTCAGGGGGTGCGTTAACGGCCATAGAAAGCTCACTTTTCGAGGTTTATGTGGAACTTGAGGTTTCGGCCAGGAGCAACAGAAACCTCAAGAATCGGCTCGATTGTATTGTGAGATTGCGCGTGCAATGCGCTCGTCTACTGTGAGTGAATGCAGGCAATCGCTCTTCTGCAGGGGTACATAGCGCGACGGCCGACCTCCGCCGAGTCGACTAGATGTCATCTTTCGGGTTCATCTAGCCTAAAGTGCACCACAACGGTGCGTATTGCACGCATCCACTCACGTCATTGCCCGTTCCACCTCCGCTTGCTGGTGCTCATCGCACGCAAGTTCTCACGTCATTGCACGTAGATTCTCACACCATTGCACGTACAAGCTCCGCCAGAGTGTCCTAAGTTGTTGCTGGCGTTAGGAATTCGCGCTCATCAACTGTATTCAATGCCTTTCAAGTGTTGTTTCAATCTAATCAAGGCGCTGCTGTGAGTTTGAAGCGAAGAAACAAATCACAAAACGCGGATGCGGGACGCGAAGCGGAGCATGGATAGCGCCAAAAAATCACATTGGATGGTCTATCGCACACGCAAAGTGGGCACCGAGCGTGCACAATCGACCACATGGCGAGCACCGATAACGAACAAGGCACCCTGCACAGCCCTGGCCCACCGCCGGGCGGTGATGTTGCGGTTCCCTCGGCGCCGCGAAGACACGATGGATCCGACGTCAAGCACTTGCGGAAAGCAAATGAGTCGATCGCCATGCGGCCGAAGCAAGGCCGCATCACACTGTTGGGTTGGAAGATCTATCAAGCGCTCATCGCGCACTCCCAGCAACAACACAAGGTGAGGCGGCTAAGCGGGGAGAACACTGGCGACCGCAAATTCACAATCCGCCTATCGGTATTGCTGGCGGACTCCCACTACGACAGCCGCAGCGTTGGACAGTTCAAAGCGCACATTCGAGAGATGCAAACCACGCTCATCGAATGGAACTCGAACGAACGCAGCGAAAGGCACTGGATTTCGTCACAGCTTCTCGGTTCGGTGGAAATCCGTGAACAAGGTGCTCCACATCCAACGTTGGTTACCTGGACCTTCCCGGAGAGCTTGCACGAGAAAATCCTCGACCCCACGCAGTACACGAAGCTACTGCTCGAGGCAGGCGAGAACATGCGCAGCCTGGCCGGCGCAGTTCTGTTCGAGACTGGCCTGCGCTATCTAACGTCGCCTACTGGGCTGACCATACGTGAAGACGTCCACTGGTGGGCCTCCGTGCTGACTGGACGGAGCGACATCACCAAGGTGGACTATCGCTATCTCAAGCGTGACGTCATCCTCAAGGCCTTGAGCGAACTGGAATCGCTGCAGGATGTGTTCTCGATGGAGCTCATCGAGCATCGTGTAGGTCGTCGGGTCGACGAGATCCAGTTCCGCGTCAAACCAAAGACGCAGCGGAGCCTCGATGTACAAGAGCCGTCAAACGTTTTTGATTTGGATTTGCTTCATCGGATTCATGCGCTCGGAGTCAAAGAGATCGACGCCGACACGATCTATGCTCAAACAGACGAGGGCCTTTTGCGTGTGACCGTCGAGGCAGTCGAGGCGCGCATGAAGAACGCAGCAGCCAAACCGCTGGAATCTCCCGCGGCTTATTTCCGCGACGCGTTGAAGAAGGGCTACGCGAACTCGTTCAAAGCGCGACGTGGAGCAGAGGAGGCTGCCGCCCCTACCAGCGCGGCGCCGGCGCTAGCCGCACCTGCAAAGAAGGCGCCGGAGGCTCGTCGCACGATTCAGATGGTGCGAGACGACTGGGTTCGGGCCGCTGCGAAAACAGCCGAGGAACTCTACCCGTCACTCGATCCCGCCTTACAGGAGCGCCTCCTGTCGCAGTTTGAGCGCGAAGAAGTCCCATTGATGCTCGGGCCCATAGCGCGGGCCTGGGCAAAGGAAGGCGTGGAATCCAAATCGGCCAAGCACTCCTTCTTCAAGTGGTTAGCCTCGAAAGATCCAAACGTTGCGCCATCGACTGAGCAGTTGCTCGACTTCAGTTTGACAGGGACGTTGCCGGATGGTGCGGTAAAGCTCGCGTAAGCATCTTTGCTGCCCTGTGAACCATACCAGGGACGAAGAAAACGCACCGGCGCGCGTGCCAGGCTGCAAAACAGCTACAAGCGAGCGATAGCATGGAGCATGGCTTTTTCCGCACGAATAAACACACAACGTCTACGCAAGCTGGTGGTCTCCGCCATCGCGTTCGGCTTCACCTGCACAGGCGCGCTGGCCGGCGAAGAATCCATTCGTAAAGCGTTGGCTGGCCGGTTGAAAGACTTTCCGAAAATCGACGAGATTCGGAAGATGCCGGTGCCTGGACTTTACGAGGTGAGGGCGGGTAATGCCATTTACTACGCCGACGAGAATGGCGACCATCTCATCGCCGGTAGCATTTTTGACACGAAGACTCAGTCCAACCTAACCGAGGCGCGCAACAAGTCATTGGCGGCAGCGGACTTCTCGAGCATTCCACGTGCTGACGCAGTCACGACGAAAAGAGGCAGTGGAGCGCGTCATCTGATCGTCTTCGCAGATCCAAACTGTGGCTTCTGTAAGAAGTTGGAGGTCGACCTGGCGAAACTCAACGACGTGACCATCCACACGGTCCTTTACCCCATCCTCGGTCCGGATAGCGTGACAAAGAGCAGGGACGTCTTCTGCGCGAAGGAAAGCGGCGCAGTGTGGACTGAGTGGATGCGATCAGGCAGGCCCATACCACCGCGCGCTGCCAGCTGCTCCGCGGTTGCGATCGAACGGAACATCGCGCTCGGTCGCCGGCTCAACATAACTGGAACCCCAGCCATGATGTTCGAGGACGGCTCAGTTCTTCGAGGAGCAGCCGACTTGACCACTATCGAACGGCACCTTCAGGCCGGAGCTGGCAAGGGCTAGTGGGGTAGGGTGGCGCGTACCTCCGCGTCGAGAGAATGCGGAGGGCGGGGCGGACATGCGCCTCAGTGGCTCAACTCGCCATCTTTCGCTGCTTCGCTGCGGCTTGGCGTGTCGGCCCTTTGGGCAGGACCCAGCGCCGCAGCTTTAGCGTGACGTCTGTCGCCCCTTCGACGCCAAGTGGCGGCGCTAGTGCGCCCAATGCCATGCGCGTGTTCACCAAGCCTGCGTCCTGCCACTGCTCCAGCAAAAAGGCGCTGAGAGCCTCCTTGTCCCAAAGACGTCCCCGGGCTGCAGCTAGGTGAAATGGCGGGAGCGACGAGACAGCAACCCCCTTATCACGATGGATCTTGTTCCGCAACGATCGAAGGGTGATGCCAAGGGTAGTGGCCACTTGGTTGTCCGTGAAGTAGTCGCTGTGCGGGGTCTTGTCCATAGCTCTTGATAATGAGGCAACGTGGCAGATTATGCTTCTCAGAAGCCGATTATTAACTTAATATCGCAATCGCTTGGAAGGCGGCAGGACCTTGGAAAAATCGGTTTCCATGATAACCCGTCGTCTAGACAGGAACATCTGGCTGCGTGGTGTAAGTGGTGGTTTTCGCTCCTGGTGAGGAGCGCGAGCGCAACGCCAACTCATCACGGCGGATGGTTGAGAAGGGGCATACATGACGCAGTTTTTTGATTTCGAAGACGGGTTTGGCCTCGTCGAGTTTGACTTTCACCCAAATGGTGGCGGGCGCGTAGCGGCCACGGCTGAGGTGGACCGTTCGGTCCTGGTATCCGAAGGATGTTCGGTCGGTGGATTTGCGCGTGTGCGAGGCGCTGTCAGCATCACAGGGCGCGCACGGATCTCGGGTGAGAAGTACCCGCTAAACGTCTCGACCTTGATCGAGGATCGTGTAGTCATCACCGGAAACGCACGCATCGCGGGCTGCGTGCTTCTCAGGGATCAGGTCGAAGTTCGTGACAACGTCCAGCTGCTCGGATGCGTTCGCGCGTTCCATCGAGCAAAGATGTCCGGAAACGTTCGCCTCGAAGGATGGGTCAGTGTGATGGACAGCGCTTACCTCTCGGGTGACCTCGTCATGATTGGGAAAACCGAGCAACTTCAGGTGCGAGACGAGACGTGTCTTTATTCCGGCGTCCTCACCAGGGCGAATGACGTCGGCATGGCAGTACGCCGATACCTCGGACGCAAGGAAGTTGCCCGTAAGCGCGCCGCGGCACTTTGCTAAGTCCCGCAACACCGCGCGCACTGGCCTCACTCCGATTGGGATAGCCGGCGCGGGACGGCCCGGTACATGCGCGATTTTGCGACAAAATGGGTAGCCGATTAATATCGGGCCAAACTATCCCCCGCAAGGAAAATCATGAATCCGCATCTCTTCGCAATGGCCCAGGGCCAGGTGGCTGAACAGGTCGCCACTAAGCCTGCGCTGAGAGCGGGCATGAACGCTGCAGGACTGAAACGCCTGGCGACGATGATCGCTTTCGGATCCGTGGCTGCGGTAACCATCGGGATGGCGGCGCCCAACGCCTCCGCCATGACCCAGTCCCAGGTGGAGGATATTCGTCAACGCCAGCAGCTCGACCGCGAGTTCGCTGAGCAACGCCGCCGGGATGCGCTACGCGCCGAGCATCATCGCGCTGCTGAGCAAAGGAAGCAGCAGGTCGTCGGAATGGTGATGAACATCGGTGCCGGCAGCATCCAGCAGGCAATATCGGCAAGTTTTCAAGAGCAAGCGCAAGAGCGACGACTGCAGCAAGACCTGCGGGCGCGCGAAGCCCGAATGCTTCAAGACCAAAGGCTGAGCGCTCAGCGCTACACCCAGCAAGGACCGGCCTTCTACATGCCCAGCGACTTGGGTATGCCTGCCAGGTTCACACAGGTTACGCAGCGCACCAGGGTTGGGATGCTTCAGCCGTCAGGTCAGCGACTAGATCTGCGCGATGGTTCGCAGATCAGCAACAGCATGGTGCGCGCCATGCAGAGCCTTGAGACGGCGTTAGACCGCTACGAGCAGGCAGGCGAGTCTGTACAAGAAGGCCGCGCTCAGGGCGGCCCACTGCAAGGCGCGTCGCGCCAACGCTTTGCTGCGGCCAACGGCGACGTTGATCGTGCCATCGAGAACTACATGCGTGTCTCGAACGATGCAGGCATGCGTGGACTAAACGCAGGTCCGTTCAACCAGCTTGTCGCTCAGATGGTCCGCGAACGACTTGTCTCCGATCAGCAGGTCGACATGAGTGTGAACGCGCGTATTGCCAACGGATACAGCCGATGAACGCCCATTCCACCATTCCTCAGGCCACTCTCATGCACGACGCGAACATGATCCCAGCGATGAACCTAGCCCAAGACACTGCCGCCGTCGACGAGGGCGGAATCCGGACGAGCTTCCAGGAGGTTGCCGTCGACCTGTACCTCGTCGAGGGCACGATCGAGTCGTACTTGGAAGACCTGGACGATCAGGACCCGGACGCCTCGATCATGCTTCGGGAACGGCTGGCCGACGACATGCCATACACGCGCCAGGCTCATAAAGCCGCGCTGGACGCGATCTCCCTTTCGCTTCTTGCAAACACCGCGGGCGACGCAGTGTTTGAGACCGCGTGCTCTCGCGTCAGCAAGCTCGCCGATGTTGCACTAAATGCGATGCGGCGCACGCTCTTCGACTATGGCTTGACACTGACAGCAATGGCAGCCGGCGGAGCCCGCACTTCAAGGCGCCTGAAGTTCCGTGCCGAACAGTTCTACGCCGCAACGGAGGCCTGAGCTTCGTGACATTGCCCGATGCCAATCGAACAGCGGCCGCCGGCGGGCGTTCGACGGAGTCGATGCCCACGGCCCGCGCACGGGAGACCTCTGAACCGCGCGAAGGTCTAGGTAATCGTCCAACGGTGATCGCCGCGCCTTCAGAGCCGTCGATGGACTTCGGTGCTTTACGCCTTGCCCAGGTGCGGCTCGCACGCGGGACGCGCGAGGAGATGAGGTCACCTGCTGCTGAAGCTGGTGCGATGGCTCGAGTCCTCGCTGAGGCAGGCCGCGATGCAAGAGCGGCGCGTGTGGTGAAGCTTCTCGAGTTGGTCGCCGGCTACTTCAATGGTGATGCAGCCTCGACGCGCGAGGAAGTCGCCTTCATTGAAGGTCTGACGGACAGCGAGCTTGTCGAGGTGTCCGCGGCCTACGAGTGCGCTGCAACGCACGTTCGGATCATGACGAGCGACTCACACGCTCAGAAGGCCGCCCTGGCGACCAGCAAGGCCCTCAACACCTACTACGCACGCAACGGCACAACCGAGGATGATCTCGATGCCGTCCGGGCGGAGACTCTTCGCGTCCACGCTCCGAAGATTCGAAGGCAAGGTGCCCGAGGGTACTGACCAGGTTCAATGCAGCGTCGCTAGGGCTGAGGTGTCATTCGGCCAGCAGCACTGTCCAACGCTGTGCTTCCTCGGCCGACAGCGCGCCGCGGAGAACTAGAGCCTGGGTACTCGCCTCATCCGGGCACAGACGAAGCGCCTCCTGCTCTACGGCTTGTGCGATCGCGTCTGTCTGCGCGGTTGGCCCGCTCGCCATAATCACCTGAAGCGCCAGCACACTCTTGGCCGAAAGCTGAACCGATTTCGTCGCGCCTCCACGTTCCTTTAGACGTGCACGATTCGCGGCAACCCGCACGGTCGACTTTCTGCGTGCGGCCGAAGAACCGGGAGGGATGACGCCGTGCACCGCGTTGCCGCCTGGCGTGTGATCTGGAGCGCCCGCCACTATTTGGAACCGGAGCGTACGCGCGCAGCTTGGCACTTAAGTACCGCCACATTACGAATGGTCGCGCCGTTGATGCTGGACACCACGCGAACTTCATCCAGTTGCTCGACCACCGACCACGCGGAAGTGACGTTGCCCTGCGCGCCGGTAACGATTGCGTCAGCTGTGGACAGACGCACCGCCTCGCAGGCCTCCTGAGAGGGCATCTGAGTCGTTTCGACCACGGGACCCAGGGTGCCACCGGAAAGGAAAGTGACGACGATGAGCCAGTACATGAGTACCTCCAGACGCTTTACTTCAGGATTGGATAAGGACGACGAGCTCTTCGGCGCCCATACCACCTTTAGTGGCAAGGATCTCGCCGTTCGGCTTTCGATGGTAGATCAGCGGGACCGAGTCAACACGCACCTCGCGGGCGAGTTTGCGGTTCGCCTCAATCTTGTCCTTGCCGAGCTCGAAGAGAGCAGGATCCAGCGGAGCCCCCCCGTGGCCACCTACGATTGATGCCTCGTGCTGATCCATGAATGCCACAGGATCCTTGGCGCCGAGGATCATCGCACCTTGGTTGAGGCTGTCTTTGTTCATCAGGGGCACGGGGAGCCATGCGAAGCGCACCTCCGTCCAAAGCCGCTTCGACTGTCCCCACAGGCGCCCGCAATGCGGGCATTGCGGATCGAACAGGACGATTACACCAACGTTCGACGAAGGGTTGCCGGCTTGGAAGCCGTGCATCTTGGACGTGATCGTCGTAAAGAGGGTTTTGAGTGTGTCACCAGAGGACTCAGATGCAACGCCGCCGGCAGCGTTCGCGGGGCCGAGCGAAGTGAGGATGCTGATCGCCTGCGGGGAGCTCAGAGCGGCTGGCGGGTCGGCGCTTTTGGAGCAGCCCGCCAGACCCAGACCACCCAGCCCAAAGAGGGCAACCGCTTTGGCCAGGCGGCGGCGCTCGCTATTAATCGGCAGAAGATCTTGTGCGCGTGAGTTCATCATGAAAAATCGGCTGAAGGGATCTTGAATAATCGACCGCCTGATAATAGGCGACAAATGTTTCATGAAACCAGAGATCGGCCGTGCGGACGCACATTTAAGCAGGGCGTCTCGGACCCGACCTTAGTCGCGAGAGTGTTGACGACGATGTAGCCGGGATATTCCTTGCGCGCCTGTTCGATCACGCTCGTAGTAGCGCTCTCGGCATCAGGTGCCTGTTGTAGTGCGTGAACCAGCTTGACCACTGTGTCCTTGCCGGGGAGCTGCAACAGAGCGCTGACCATGAAGGCCCCGCTGCCGTTAGAGGGCAGGCCGGCCAGGTCGCAGGCAGCGACGTTGCCGGCCGCGGTGAGCGCTGCGATGACGAATGTCGCAGCAAGGTGGCGAGAGGCGTGGTTCATGGAGCGCTCGCAGTCCGGAGGCTGGTGGACATGGTTTTGTTGGACGAAGCGCGCGAAGCAACGTGCTGGCTAGCTGCGAGAAGCTGCCATCCGGTTTGCGCTTGAAACTCGTCGTAGCTTATCGGCGCGCCAAGTTCAGCGTCTGCTGTGTTCGCGATCACATGCGCCCAAACTCGGCCAGTCGTCTCATCGTAGACTAGCTTGAACATGTGAGATGGCACCCAAACCTTGTTCGACCCAATGGTGCGCACGGGGCCAAAAAACAATGGGCCGGAAAAGATGAAAACGTCCCCCTGCGCACGACGTACGTACTTGCGCGTGTCCGACTCCACTTTGAACCACGCCCCTTTGCGATTGCTTGTAGGGTCTTGCGGGATCATGTTTGACAGAGCGAATGACTGAATCATCGACGCCTGGTCGACCGCGTTGGCTGCAGCAAAGAGATGGCCGCGGTCCAGGCCACTGCCCACGTAGTCTCGCAACTCCGCTCGGGCACCTCGCGCCAGACGTGGGTCAGGATAGAACTCATCCGAACGAGGTTCACCCACGGCGTCGCGGAGCATCGCGCTGTTCAGGCGCTCCACCACAAGCAGAGGCGTTTTGCTCAACGAAGAGTGAATGACTGCGAACTGGTTCGAGCACAACGCCACGGCGCCCCAACGCCGATCAACTTTTGCGACGTCGACGATCGACGCCCTCGGAAACACCTGCGGGCACCCAAGAAATCCTTCAGCCTGTGGGGCAAGGGGGGCATCGCGGCCAGGCAACAGCAGCCCGCTGCCTCGGTGCTCCGAAGCCGTACGATCGGCGCTTTCCGCGAACTTCTTGGCGGCACGCTCTGCCAGGCCCTCGAGCAATCCGGCGTTCGCCGAGACAGACAAAATCGCGCTCAAAAGGAGGGCGAGAGTACGCGTGAGGCGCATTAAATTCTCCGGGTGGCAAGGCAGTTAAAATGGTCAACGCCAGTATATGGGTTGCATGAAACCGCGCAAAATCAGCCACCGATTTCGGAGCTCAGGCCTGTTTACCCAACCGCGCGGACGGGGCTGCGCTGTAGTTAGATAGATTAACCGGCGAAGTCGTGGCGGTCTGCGAAGGCGGGAAGCGAGGTAGGGCAGGACAGTGCGCGCCGCAGCGTCAAAGCATGCGCAGCGTTTCGCCACGTCGCACTTCCGCGTTTGCGACATCTACAGCCAGTAATGCCTTCGCTGCTGCCACGCCTTTCTCGAAAAGGGCAACAGCGACTCCAAGCTCACGAGGGCCAACGTCGGCGCCTAAGAACAACGTTCTCGTCGCGCCCGATTGCGCCGCACCGCCTCCGCCAAGAAGGTCGCCGTAGCCGCGAGCCTGGGCGTCTTTCTCAGCTAGCGTGAATCCGTCGTCATGGTCGACCAACATCTGCATGCGGTCCAGTGCATCGTCGGAAGGGGAGTCCGCGAACATCATGAACTCGCCTTCGCCGCCGGCGCGCGCAAGCCTGCCGCGAAGTTGATGAAGGGTGACGACGCCGCAGTTCTCCGCTCCGAGTACGAGCATCGTCTTGAGCTCAGGCAGCGTGACGCCCACCTCGATAACGGTCGAAGCCAGCAGCAGGCGCTTCTCGCCACGCCTCAGAGCATTCAGGGTCTCCTCTTTCTCTCCGTCCTTCATCCGCCCGTGAAGAACAGCGATCTGTTCAAGTGGCACTTTGCTTGCCCATTGCTTGGCAGCATCCGTGACAGTGCGAAGACCGTGAGTCGGATCAGACGACTCGACAAGAGGATAGATCACAGCGGCTTGCTCGCCGCGGTGCAGGACAGATCCGAGGACACGATTGCGCGCCTCTAGCGCGTCCGCTCTCCGTAGGATACGGGTGTTGATGTGCTTCGCGACTGGCGACTCGCGCAATATGTACAGATCTTTTCCGCCATGCGTGGCCAGTGCTGCCGTGCGTGGAATCGGCGTTGCTGTGACCTCGAGCGTGTTGGTGTGCTTGTCCAGGAGTTGCTGGCGCTGGTCCACTGAGAACTTATGCTGCTCGTCCACTATGAGGAAGTCGGGCAGACGCCCGAGTTTTCCTTTCGACATTGCGCCAAGCAGCGCGGTCGTGCCGATGATGATCGCGCCGGCGGGCTCTTGCCCTGACAGCCCCTTGCCTGTAACAGTGCATACCGGCACCTCCGGAAAGTAGCTGGCTAGTTCGCGCGCAACTTGCTGGATCAGCAGCAGGTTTGGAGTAAGAAGCACGACCTTGCGGCCCGCACCGTGCGCCGCCACCATGGGCAGCAAGAACGCAAGCGTCTTTCCAGTCCCTACGTCGCCCGTCATTAGCCCATCCATGCGAAGCGGTGAGCGCAGTGACTCCGCGATCCCATCGATGCTTTTGCGCTGGTCGTTCGTTAGTTGCAAGGGGATACGGTCTACCAGGTGCTCGATGTCCTGCCGCGAGACATTGATAACAGACCTCGGGCTCGCGATCGCGGCCGCGGTTCGCCTGCTAGCCGACCGCACGAGAGACCAAGCAGACAGTAGCTTGGCGGCACGGCGGGCGTCTTCGCCTCGCTCAAGGCTGTCGGGCCGGTGCAACTGCTCTATCAGCTCGTCTGCGCTTGCGAAGCTCGTGAGGACCTCAATTGCCCTCGCGACAATCGGTTCGTCGCGCCACCCCGTCATCGAGTCGACCAAACGAGCAGCTGTGTCGATGAGGTGCAGATGTGCGTTGACGCGCTCAGCTAGCTGTTGGCCTTTGGCTCCCTTCACCGATGGGTAGATTGGATGCACGCGTCCAAGCTGCTCGCTGAAGATGACCTCTGCGCCCTCCAACTGGAAGGACCCGCGCTGATGCGTGGAATACCTGGGCGTACCACGAAGAACGATTTCGCTGCCATCACGATATCTCCTCCAAGCGAACCCGGGTCGGCCAAAAGCGACGACGCTGATCACCTGACCCTTCTGGTCGACGATCGCTGCCGTAAGGCGATCGGCACGAGCGGGATCGGTTGTCAAGGTACGACCGGCGTACATTTTTCGTGAGGCGATCCTGCCGCGCACCACAACTGCAATGCCGGGCTGTACCAGCTGGAAGTCCTCTACGACGGTCTTCAGATCTTCGAAACGGCTTGGCGACGCGAGTAGCCACTGCGCCTCGGTGTCCAATCCAAATCGTCCCATCTCCAGCGCCGTGGGTGTGCCCCTCTCGACAGGCTGTATTCCGTCAGAACGTGCCCCCGCCGGATTTATGTCGAGGTCAGGGCGGTCGTCCGATTTGGCTGCGAGCTCGCGAATGCTTATGCGCGACGAAGGCCCGTCTGGCCGGGCCGTCTGAAGCTTCACGTCAATTCGGTCTTTGGATTGATCTGACATAAGAGCTGCAAGTCGGGACCCGCTAGTCTGGTGCGGAGGGTTCTAGGGGCCTGCTCGCAGCTTCGACGCGTCCAAAGGATTTCCGCAATGTAGCCGTTGAGCCTGCCACTGGATAGCGGTCCAACGGCAGGGAGGCAACGGGTTGCGGGCCCGGGGACGAGCATCGATGCCTGCGCATCCCCAGGGCTAATAGGCCGACGACGCGCGACGCTCGGTCGCTTGTCGTTGTTCCTTGGCAGCACGCGCAAGCTCAAGGCGTTCGCCGTCAAGCCCGGCGGCCGCTCGCTGAGCGTCGGTTAGCTCCTTACGGGGCACGGCCCAGATGGTCTGGTCTCGGCCGATGACAGTGACTGCCAGGCGAACGAGGGCGTCCTTCGTCACGACGAGGTTGCCAGTCGCGAAGGGGGTGTCTGGCTCGTAAGCCGTACCCACGCGAGCTCCACGTGCCTGGATGGACAGGCTGTCTCGCGAGCCCGGGGGATTGACGAAGATACTGACGCTCTGGCCAGCGATGGTGCCGAAAAGGGCAGGGCGGCCTGGTTCAAAGGTCGGATTCTTTGGGTCGACCAGAAGTGAAACCTCTGGGCCGGTGCCGGTCGAAAAGAATGCGCGGGTGTAGCTTGGTTTGGGATCTTGGATGCCCGATGGCAGGGTGGTCGACATGAGGGTCCTGGATTCGTTAAATGCGATAGACGAGAACGCCACTCAAGGAGACGGCGATCGAATCACCTGAGAGTACCGGCAGCACGGCTTTGCGCAAGAAACGGGGGGGGCGGCGCGCCATAGAAGGCGGTCATCTCCGGCCAGCGGAGCGCACCGCGTCTGCAAGATTCGCACCGGCGAGATCAGCGCATTGCGCGGCAGTACATGCGCAAACGTTTAGATAACTGCCTGCCCTAGGCCTATTTGAGACGCTCAGGCGCGCGCAGATGCAGATTTCTGATCGACATCTGAGCACCCACCCCGAAACGCTGGTTGTCGGTGAGGATTCGATCGATGTCTTCTGCGATGAGGTCGCCGCTGGCAGAACGGTCGAGCTCAGTGGAGCTTGCGTCCTTGTCACGGCTGAGCAGCTGGGCAAAGAGGCTCTTCGCGCGATTTGCTTCGCTCTCCACGGCACCTTGAGGATCGGCGGCAACCTGGCGGCCCTCCAGGTTGAAGGCGGCCTTGTTGTAGCGCAGGACGTGCTGGTGCAGCTGGCCGTCCGGTGTCGCCGGGCGCCATTCCCACGATGAAGGTACGTGGTCCACCATGTCAACTGAAAGACGGGTGATGTTGCCCGGGTTGAACCAATGCGTTTGTCCCGCCAATCTTGGGCGCTGGGTCGTGTGATCGTGGCCATTCACGACCATGTCGCAGCCCTTGATCTCGAACACTTCGGGCAAGTAGCGATTCGTGATGTCGAACTGGAACTGCGAATGCGTGATCCAGACGACCTTGTCGACATCCTCCCCGAAGACGCCGCGTACATCCCTGGGAATGTCTTCACCGTATGGCGTCCCGCCAAGGCCGACTTTTACGCCATCGATGTCAAAGATCGCGAACGGTCCACTCGGCTCGATCACGTGGATCAGCCCCAACGCCTGCATCGTCGCCAGCGTTTCGCCATCACGTAGACGGAGCTCAGCCTTGTCGTGGTTTCCTGGCATCGTTACCGCAGTGCGGTAGTTCATTGCTCGTGCGTACCCGGTCAGCATCCGGTTCGTGTCCTCGACGACACGCTTGGTACCAGCACGCTTCGCGTCAGGGTTCTCGACCATGTCTCCCAGGAAGACGACAAAGAGGTCGCGTTCCTCAGCGATTTGCCGGCACTGCGACAGCTTGTCCAGGGTGACGGTCAGAAAGTCGTCCTCAACCCGTCGTCCGGGGGCAACACAGCTCATCTGAGGGTCCCCAACGAAGAGGAATCCGTTCGTCTTGAAGCGTTTGATCGCGCGCGGGAGTCCGCTTGCCTGTGGGTGTGTATTCATGAGATGCCTCAAGGACGGGTTGCGCGCGAGCGAACCGGGTCGGGCATCGGAGTGCCGTCGCGCGCGATCGTGTCGAAGTAGTCGTCGGGGAGGTCGAGCATGCGCTCAGTACCGCGCTGGAAGCCGTTGCGGGCGGCACACTGAATCTGAGCTTTGATCTGATCGAAGTAGGCGACCACCAGTTCGTTCGATCCGCTCTGGAAGGCCACGATTGCGTCGCGCGCCAGTTTGTCGGCGATCGGCCCTGGGAGCGAGAAGGCTTCGAAGCCGAGTGCGGCGGTTGCGGCGTCGACAAGGCGCCTGTTCATGTCAAACCGCTCCTGAAGTACTGCGGCCTGTGCACGGCAGGCGTTGAGAAAGGTGATGTTCGAGGCGAGTTCGTCCACGATGCGGGTCGCGGTGTCGGTTGCAAGAATCGTTGGGGCGGAAGGTATCGTCATCACCGGAAGCGCCCGGCCTTGGTTCGCAGCGTCGACTTCCCGCACCCACTCCTCAAGCTTCTGCGTGCGCCGTATCATCGGCGGCGCCGGCAGCTCTGGCATGGAGCCGGCAATGCTGGCCGCGGAGCCCGCCTCGGACAATGAGAGCACCAGGGCCTCCAGCGCTTGGGTCTGCTCAAGCTTCGGCTCCGATGGCATAGCCGGCACTTGCCCTTTTAGTGCGACTGCGGAGGCCGCCGCCTCCAAACTTGATGCGATCTCCGCGATCTGCTCAGTTCGCAGGACAGAGGGAGGAGGCGGAAGCTCAATGTCGAGGCGGCGCGCGATTTCGGAGCGCGCACGCGTCAAGTTCTCAGACCAGTCCTCAAGAGCATGCGTGGAAAGCAATTGGGGCTCCACCGGAATGGTGCCATCAAGCGCACGCCATTGTTGGAGGAGCTGGATCTCAACAGCCTGGTCTTCGATTGCTCGGACCAGCCGGCTTCCCGCTTCCAGCGCCTCGCTCTGCGCGCGTAGACGCGTACCCTGGTCGGTGATCGCCTCGACAGCGTCCTGAGCATCCTTCAAGCCCGCAAATAACTCGAGCTCCGACCTGAGCGCGACAATGTCCTTTTCCCCGTTACGGATGGTTTTGTTGTCGGCCGCCACGTCCTCACTGAATAGTTCGTTCATCGCGAAGAGGTGTCCAGATTCGCGCCCAATCGAAAGGAGCGACGCTCGTTTTGACGGCGGCTGATCAAGCATGAACACTGGCAGGAACTGCGGCCACAGCTGGATGTTGATCCCGTCCACGGGTCCTACACCAGTCTTCTCCAATACCCACTCAGGAATGGTCGCCTTCGGGGTGTGATGTACAGGCGGCGGAGCTTCGGGGTCCTTAGCCCAAGTCTTCCGGTTCGCCGATGCGAACGCGTAGGAGGCGGGCGTGTGCAGCGTGTACTCGGCCTTGGGCGTACCCTTGACCCGGCGAATGTGCTCGAGCACATTGCCTCCCGAAAATGAAGCGGCGACAGCGAAACCGTCGCAGCCGTGCCGGATGCTCGAATCTTCTGACTCACCGTTGAATGCCGCCCGCATTGCGCGAGCCCATCCGGACTTACATGAGCCGTTTGGCCCTGTGATCGCTGTTACCCCTGGTGCCAGTTCGACGTGGGCGTCTGTATAGGCTTCAAAGTTCGAAAGGGCGAGGGAGGTCACTACGTCGCTCTGCAACGGCGTGACGTCCAGGCTGCCGGCGCTCACCAGCTCTGGCTGCTGCCGCGGGTACCCGTCGCCGCTCTCGACCTCGTGAATGCGATAGATGCGGAACGAGTCCTCGAAAGCAGAAAGGTCGTGGTGGGTGATGATGACAGTCTGGATCCCAGCCTCGCGCGAAAGCTGGTTGACTACATTGAAGAAATTCTGAACGTCACCGCCCTCAATCCAGCAGTCGGCCTCGTCGAGAACTAGCAGAGGGCGCCGACCTGAACGCGCAAGGGTGATAAAACGCAAGCCGGTGGAAACGACGTTGCACAGCGCGCCGGATGTGATCTTCTCCGCTTTGCCGTTGACCGAGGCCTTCACGTCAAGCGCAGGCATATTGCGCTCTGTCGTGAGCTCGAGCTTGATCTCAACCGGTGTGCCTGGCTTCACGTCCCGGGCTATCGCCGTAAGCATTCGCTCGAATGCGCCGACGCTACGCTCGTGTGCCTCGTGTTGAAGAATCTGCAGGATCTCTTCCACTTCGGGCTTGTACGCCGCGCGCCCTTTTGCTTCAGCTACCTCACGCACTGTTGTCTGCTCACGCTCAACTAGCGCGTCTCGGCGGCCGATAGCGAGTCCGAGCGCTCGATTCAGAGCATCTATCTCGAGGCTGTGGGAGCGCCAGTCAATGGGCCCGCCGACGGGGCCCTTCTGGTCTGCACCTTCGCTGTCTGGACTAGACGGGATGTGCACGCCAGGCGAAGCCCCGGCCGTTTGTTGCGGGGTCATGGGCGTCGCGTCTAGTGACCCTGAACAGGGCGGGCTAGTGCAGCGACCTTCTGCTGCGCGTCCGCGACTGCGGCTAGGTAGGTGCGAACGCGCTGGGCATTCTCGACCATGCGTTCGTCAAGAATCTTGCGGACGCCAGCCTCGCCGCCTGGAACCACCTTCTTGCCCGTGCCGTCGTCCGTCCCGAAGCCCTCATTCGCCTTGGCCATCAATGCGCCGAACGCTCGAGTCCCTTCTTCGGCGCGAGCGTTGTTGCGCAAAATCTGGTCCTGCAATTCACGGACTTGCGGTGCTGCTTCCTCAAGAATCCGGCGCGCATCAGCGTCCGTGAGTTTGTCCGGGATGCCTGCGGTCGAGATAATACTGGTCATCAAAGAGTCCTTGAAGATGCTGCGCGAGTGAGCTGCCGATTATATTTAGGCGGAAAATAAGCGCAAAAGCCGGCATGAGCCGGCTTTCGAGAGAAGCGTGAACCGTTGGCCGCCGTGCGGCATCGGTGCAAATGAATAGGCTGCTACTTTGGTGCCGCCGCGCTGATCGCAGCATTCAGCGCATCCTTGCGCTTCTTCACGCCGTTCTGGATGGTTGCATCCAGTCCGTTAAGGTACCCATTCGTAGCCTGGCTGAGCGAATCGGCGAAGGTCGTGCGAAGTTCTCTGACGTTGAACCGCTTGTTGTCGGGAACGAGGCCGTAGACCATGCAGGTGAGGAACGACTCTTTCGGAGTTCGGTAGTTTGCACTGCCCTCGAAAACCTCAGGCGTGATCACGTTCACGCGCGCGAGGAACTTGTCGATGCTGGCCGCGACGAATGTTGCCTGCAGAAAGCTCAAGCCGTACGAGAAGTGCATCATCGTCCGCCGGACGTCCATCGAGAGCGCGCTGTCTAGCTTCTCGAGCTCCTTCGGTCCACTCTTCCCTGCAGCCTTGATCTTCTCGCCGACCTCGGTAGCGGCGATCGCCGCCAACGCCGAGGCAAACTGGAAGCCGAAGTCCATCCCGTTGGCGTCCATGCCCTGGTTGTACTTGTTGCGGACGAAGTCTTCGTCGACCTCACCCTTCTTGATGATGTCACTTGCCTTGGGCATCGCACCGAGAAGGATCTGTTGATAGAAGCCGCCGACGGCCGCGGCCGGGAACACCTTCTTTGGCTTGCCGTTGGAGTCGATGATCTCGATCTCACGGCCGATGTGCGTTCCTGCTTGCAACTCGATGTCGTCGACGAAGCGTCGCTGAAGCGCGTCGTCCCTGGCCAACGCGTCGAAGCCGCCGGCGTTGTGGACCAGAACGCCGGCGGCGTCCATCATCGCGTCGTGGGTGCGAGGGCACGGCATGGCGGGCAGTACACCGTTGATCGGCTTGGTGATGGCCGAGAAGAGCTCTGGGTTCCCCTTCACGAACGTGGCGTACATCGCATCGCCGACCTCGTCGGGATAGCGTTTCGCGGAACGTGCGACGAAATCTTCAACGGTGTCCCTGACGTCAGCCCGCTGAATCCGGGTGGCAGTTGCCGTAGTGATCGGGAAGACCTTATTTCCGTCGCGCGATCCGCGGTTTCCGGCAAGCCCGATGTGCACGGGGCTGGCTCCACGGAACGAGTCGCCCGGCGACAGCCGGTCGATGCTCTTAGCTTTTTCTGGGTTGTGAGTGAAGGTCACCTGCCCGCTTGCGAACGAAACATCCGATTCGGCCACTTCCTTCATGTTGAACTGGAAGTCACCCGCACTGCCGCCCAGGAGTAAGTCAAGGCAGGCGTTCTGGACTTGGTGCGAGGACGTGACGAAGTCGTCAAACAGAACGTAGCCGAAAGCCCCGAGCATGCTTGCAGCCATGCGCCAGTCGGGCAAGTGGCCCATGAAGTCCTGATCACCAATGCGCATCTTGGCCATCAGCCCGCCAACCTCGTGCTTCGAGGTCGCGCCTGCAACGGTGAGGGTTGTGAAGACGAACGTGTTCTTCCCGATCATGCCTCGCTCCATCTGCGTCAGCGATGGGTCTTCCATGAACTGCAACCCGACCAGGCCCGCGAACTCCTTGCAAGCTTCGCGATGCGTGGTGGTCTTCCCGTGCCCCGGCTCACCCTCAAGGTAGAAGGCGCGAACGTCGCGGCCAGTCGTGCTGGCACGCATGGGGCGCCCGTACTTTTTCTCGTATGCGGCCTGGAGCTGGTCTTCCCACTCTGGACGTGTACCCTGAAAGCGACGGAAGAGATTCAGAAGGATCATCTCCTTCGCCATCTTCATGGTGAGCTGCTGGAGCGGGGTGTCTTTCGACTCAACGGGCTGATTGGCCATCAAACTCTTTCGGCGGCGCGCGTGAGTCGCGCGGAGATTTTGGTTGATAAATCGACCGATCGCACGTTGGTGCGAGGTCGCAAAATGGATGTTAGCGATTTGGGCGGAACGTGCAGTAAATCGCCAGTGGCGATTTCAGGAGCTCAAGCGGGTGTGGCCCAAATGCCCGGTTGCGTCGGCCTTGTCCTGTGCTGCAGCGAAATCGTAGACCTTGCCGTCTTCCATCACTACGACTTCTGAGTACGAGGAAACAGCGTCGATAAAGTGCTGAGCCTTCACGTGATCGTGCGGCATGCCTGCCCAAACCAGGGGTGGCATGTCCTCTGGCAGTTCAGATCGCTCTGGCGCGCGGCACTCGAAGTCCGTCACGTAAATGATGCCTTGATAGACGATGTCGTTGTCCTTGGCCCAGGCCAAAATCTGATTCAGCGGCGTAGCGAAGTCGGTGCCGCCGCCGCCGCCCAGATTGATGCCGTTGATCACGGCGTCAAGGAGAGTCTCGTCGTCGATGAAGTTCGGCGTGCCAGTCACGACGGTGTCGGCGCCGACGATATCGACGTCTGGTGATGTCTCATCGGCGGTCGCTCGCACGCCCACTGCGAAGGCAACGAAGTGCCCGAGTCGTTTCATGTCAGCCCAAACTGAGCCAGAGGTGTCCAAGAGGATCAGGAAACGCTCCTCGGGTTTCTCTTGTACCGATCCTTCGTAGTAGACGCCCTCGTCGGCCGGCATTCCGATATCGGTAGGGTCGACGTACGTGTAGATGCCGTACTCGTCCAGGCTTTTTGCGACGTTCGTCCCCTCGCCTTGCAGGAACTCCCGAATCCGACGCTCCCAGAAGATCTTGTAGCTCGAGTTGGGTCGAACCACAGTGTTCATATAGTCGTTGATGTGCCCGCCGGCGTAACCACTGCCGATGATGAGGCGCTCCTTTTCGGCCTCAGCGAGTGAGACCTCGATGACCCGCTCGACCTGTTCGGGCGCGAAGTCCTTTAGACGCATCTTCCCCACCAGTTCGGCTCGGCCGGTCTTTTCGAGCCAATCCTGCAGTGCGTCGATGTCGACAAGGTGCCCTTGTGGCGCATTCAACGGGTTTCCTCGCACCAAGCTACCAACGACATCGTCTGGTGCCCCAGATAGTGACGGGGTGTCGGCTGCGTTCGGCGCGTTGTCGCCGGGCGCGCTGCCGTCTTTGGGCGAGGTGGGGTCGCCCGGCGCGGATCGGCTCCCTGACTGTGAGGTGGTTGAAGAGCCGCTATCGTTCAGGACATCATCCAACGACTTGCGGCGCGGGTCCGCGTCGTCCGCAATGCCTTGGCCGCTTGCCGCTTGGTCAGGCCCAGCACTAGGCTCGCCATCGCTCGGTTCGGACCCATCTCCCGATGAATCAGAGGCGACCGGGATCTGAATCGGCGACTCCTCGCTTTGGCCGGGGCCTTTAGCGCCTTTTCTGTGCCGCGTCTTCAGGCGGTTGTCGATGTTGTCGATCTCGAGCGTCGCACAGTCGAAGATGTGATCGATCTTGTCCATCAAGCCCTGGTCTTCGACGACCACGGTGACAGTATCGAAGTCCACGACCTCGTCCTTTTTGGCCGAGAGCGTCGTTATTTTCCGGACCGGGCCGTCGATGATCACGAGATTCTTGATGCGAATCGTCCCCTTTTCGTCCTGCGCCTTTCGAGCCTCTTCAAGCATCAATTTGGCTATCGTTTCCTCCGATAGACCGCGGTATTTCTGATCTTCAGGTGTATTCCCGTAGGCGCCGCTGATGATTTTCGAAAAGTCGGTATGTGGTGGAAACATCGTGACCACCATGGGGTTGATCACGCGGTCTTCCGCTATGTTCGCCACCTTGGCTGGATAGTTCGTAAGGCGGTTGATGTGGTTCAGCACTGTGTGCGAGGTCTCGTGCAGCAGGACTGGTACGACCGCGGTCTTACCCCGCGCCTCCTCCTGCAGGAGTTGCTCCAGAAAGCCGGCCCAGATCCACTGGCGACCACTGGTGTCAACCGCCGCCGTCGGTGTGCTTTGGCCAAACAGAAACTGGCCAATATCTGGATCGTCGATCAAGACGGGTGCGGGCAGGCGGCGTGCGGCATGGCCCAGGAATCCAAAGCGTGCACCGACGCCACGTGAGTCCGGGTAATTCCGATCGCCTGCGATCTGTCGGTGATAGGACTCAAGTAGTCGCGCAAGCTCAGGGTCGCCCTGGTACCACGCTCCCTGCGCAATCCGTCCGACTTCCTTTGCCAAACCGTCCGACGGGCTACCGACCCGTACACCCACCTTCGTGCGATCGGTCGCAATGGTGGTGCTCTGACCGAAGATGTTCTTCTTTGGCTGCTTGACGACCTGTTGAGTCAGGCTTGAGGGTGGGGACGTGCTCATTATCAGGCCATGGCGATTATTGGAAGAACAAGTATAGTTTCGTGCTGATTAATCACCATTTACGCCGGCAGCGGATGCCCGGCCAGGACCCCAATGTCAAATCTGCTTGAGCTCGCCCGCCAACTAGCCGAAGGTCATGACGACGTAAGCGGCGCGAGCACGCTGGCACGGCTGCTAGCGGAGATTGCTGCGGGGGTGGACCTTGACCTCCGTGGAGGAGATGGTCTGCGGGCTGTTGACATCTTGGCCCGCGGCAGCGACACCCTAGAAGCCGGGGCAGCGATTGAGGCCATGGCGGAAACGGATTTCGCTGCCCACATGATCATCGCACCCGGATCAGGTGAGACCTCCCCGATGATGATGGCCTGTTACAGAGGCAATGCTGCGATCGTGGAAAAGTTCCTCGAGTTGGGGATGCCAGCCGATCGTACCGAGACGTGTCCTAAGCTAAAAATACTAGCCGGCACCGCGTTCCACGCAGTGGTGCTGGGTTACAAGCCTGTCGAGGCGGACCGTTACATCCGATGCATGGGATTGTTGCTTGCCTATTGCCCCGACGGCATCAACATCGCGGACAGGCTTCGCCAGACACCGGTGGACCTGGCCGTCAAGACGGCATCCAGCACGGGCGATCGGAGCCTGGCAGATGCCATCGTTGCGTTCGGTGCGGAACTCAGCAACAACAACGGGCTGGATGCGCGCAGCCTTATCCAAGTGATGATGAAGGCAGCGAAGCACGCGGATCTTGCGACGGTTGTATCGCATGGTGCCGCAAACCGAGCGCTGCTGACGATCGACCGTGAAGAGCGCGCAGCCGCAGCGCGCGCGGCTCGACCCTAAGCTGACATTCAGACGTCGGCGTCTACTGTGGCGCCTTCTCGGGCAAGCCAATCTCTGCGCCATGCGGCCTGCGACGTCGACATCAAGTGAGTGAAGGTCTGCTTGATATCCGCAGCTAAGGCGATGTCATACTTAACCGCATGGACACGTCTCGTTGCCGGGTCCATTGACGTTTCTCGTAGCTGGTCGCTTTGCATCTCACCCAAGCCCTTGAAGCGGCCTATCTCAATGCGACTCTCCCGAACACCCTCTCTCTGAAGCGCATCCAGAGTATTGCGGTGCTCCTCGTCGTCGAGTGCGTAGATTCTGCGTGCTGGTCTCCCATTCCCCCCTGAAGCAACGTCAATCCGATAGAGTGGACTTTGGACGATCCAGACATGACCGTGGATGAGTAAGAGCGGCAAGTGCGCGTAGAGATGCGTGAGGAGAAGAGTCTGAATGTGGGCGCCGTCAACGTCGGCGTCGGTCATGATCATGAGGCGCGTGTAGCGAAGGTTCGCCAGGACAACCGCCGGGTCATCAGATGCGTCATGGGGGTCCACCCCAGTTGCCACAGAGATGTCGTGAATCTCAGAGTTCGCGAAGAGGCGGTGGCGCTCGACCTCGAAGGTGTTCAACACCTTGCCCCGTAGCGGCAAGATGGCCTGGTTGGTTCGGCTCCGCGCTTCCTTGGCGCTACCACCGGCAGAATCGCCTTCCACGAGGAACAGTTCGCTGTCGTCGTGCGACTCGCAGTCCGCAAGTTTGCCTGGCAGGAGCGTTACCCCCGAACTCTTGCGCTTCTCAACGGGCTTGCCATCTTTCTGACGCGAGAGAGCTTGACGGATCGACAAGGCCGCAATAGCCTTTCCTGCGTCGACGTTATTGTTCAGCCAGACCTCGAACGGATCCTTGACCATCTCGTGGATCAGCTTCACTGCACCGCGAGTGTTTAGGCGCTCCTTCGTTTGCCCTTGGAAGCTTGGATCAAGGCAGCGGGCCGAGAGTACGAATGCCATCCTGGCGCAAACATCTTCCTGCTGCAGCTTTACTCCCCGCGGCAGCTTCAGTGATGAAGCATCACTGCCTGACGGAGAGTTCGAGTGATGCTCGATGAACCGTTTCACAGCTTCGAAGATGCCTGCTTTGAGCCCGCTCACATGGGTGCCACCGTCTTTGGTCGGGATCAAGTTGACATAGGACTGTGAGGCCGGGCCACTCTCTGGGTACCAACCGAACGCGTATGACGCACCTTCGCCAGGTGCGAAGCTACTTTCCGCGGCGTTCTCGCCTTCGAGCAGGGGTTGCTGGAACTGCTCCCCGACGTAGATTGGCGCGACGGGCTCTGCGCCGCCGGCGAGCTCTTCGAGGTACTCTGCCAGCCCTCCTGCGTAGGACCAAGTGCGAGTCTGCCCGTCGATCGTGAGCGTGAAGGTGACGCCGGGCAGAAGAACAGCTTTGCTCTGCAGCAGTCGCTCCATCTCAGCTCGCGGCACCTTGGCCGTGTCGAAGTACTTTGCGTCGGGCGTCACATGTACAGTCGTGCCCGTATCTGATGCCTCAATCGGACGGACCTTACGGACGCTACCGATGGAACGCCCGCCGTCGGCGTACTCAACTTCGTAAAGATGGCCTCTGCGTCGCGACACGACGCGTACGAGCAGCGATAGCGCTGTAGTTACGGCGACGCCAACGCCATGTAGGCCTCCCGAGAATGCGTAAGCGCCGCCGGTGGTCTTGTCGAACTTGCCGCCGGCATGCAGGCGAGTGAAGGCCAACGTGACGGCAGGCACCTTCTCTTCTGGGTGAAGGTCGACAGGAATGCCGCGTCCGTTGTCGCTTACGCTGACCGAGCCGTCGTCTTGCATGGTGACGTCGATTCGGCTCGCATATCCGCCGAGTGCCTCGTCGGCGGCGTTGTCGATGACCTCTTGAATGATGTGCGAGGGTGAGTCGGTCCTCGTATACATGCCGGGGCGTGATCGCACGGGCTCGAGGTCCTTGAGGACGCGAAAAGAGCCGGCGTCGTAATCGGGCTTTGTTTGTGTTGCCATCGTGGTCTGTCGGAGTGCGTTGATTGAAGTAGGCGAGCTAGGCTTAGTAGAGTCTGTCGACGTCGACTCGCTTTCCGATCTGGCACCCCGACCGTGCGCGATGGAGAAGGAAGCGCCTGAGATCGTCGCCTTTGAAGGACAGCTTCTGACCGGAGCTGAGCTCGATCGTCACTTCTGACGGCGGGTCACTCGCAAGCACGGTGGCCACCGAAAGGTGCTCGCCCTCCTTGAGATTCATCATGATCACACCACGCCCTTTGGGCATGATCTTCATCTCGTGCGCGGGGAACAGAACCATCCGAGCGTCCTTTGGTCCCTGACTGCATACGGCGATCCAGTGCTTTGTATCGGTGACGCGAACAGGCTGCAGCACCGATTCCTGCGGCTCGAGCGTCATGAATCGCTTTCCACCCTTGTTGCGTCCGACCAGGTTCGATAGTTCCGTGATGAACCCATAGCCCGCTGAGTTGGCGAACAGGTAGCTCGCCGTAGGGGCGTCGCTCAGAGCATGGGCCATTTTTCCGCCGTCTACGAAGCTGAGGAGCGAGTTCAATGGGACGCCGTCTCCACGCACTGAGGGGATGTCCGCAATATCGACTGAGTAGGCCTGTCCGTTCGTGTCGACCACCACCAAAGGGTGGGTCGTCCGGGTCTCGAGTACTGCTCCCTCAGCATCTCCTGTCTTCCATGGCATCGAGGATCGATCGACTCCATGACCTTGGCGCACTCGCACCCATCCGTGCGCGGACACAAAGACGGTCACCGGCTCGTCGACGGCGGTACGAGCGATCTGTGCGACCTCGACGTGCTCGATCAAGGTGCGCCGGTCGTCTGCAAACCGTTTCTCGTCGTCGCGAAGCTCCTTGACCAAGTTGGCAGTAAAGGCATGGCGGTCGTCCAGCAGCAGTTGCAACTCGACCTCCTCGGCGCGCAAGCGCAGCGCCTCCCTCTCGATCTCAATACCGGCTAGGCGCGCAAGTTGGCGAAGCCGAATCTCAAGGATGTCTTCGGCTTGAGCCTCGGTGAGGCCAATAATCTCCATGAGCGCGAGCTTCGGATCGTCGCTCTCTCGGATAATCCGGATGACTTCCTCTATACGGATGAAGACCTGCAGTCGCCCGTCCAGAATGTGCAGGCGGCGGCGCACCTCAGAGAGGCGATGCTTGATGCGCCGTTCTACGACGTCGAACCGATATCCGAGCCACTCCTTGAGTACGGAGATGATCCCTTTGGTCTGTGGGTTTCCATCGCGGCCTATGACGGTCATGTTCATCGGAGCGCTGCACTCAAGGCTGGTAGAGGCGAAGAGCGTCGCCATCATTTCCTCGGGAGATTGCTTGGAGCTTTTTGGCTCGAGAACAAGCCGGACGGGCTCATCCTTGTAGGATTCATCACGTGCCTGGTCCAGTACGGAAAGGACCAGCGCCTTGGCGTTTTTCTGCGCAGGGCTGAGCTCCTTCTTCCCGTCACGAATCTTCGGGTTCGTTAACTGTTCGATCTCCTCCAGTACCTTCTTCGTGGAGGCCTCATATGCGTGCTCGTACACGACCACGCGCCACTGGCCCCGCGCAAGCTCCTCCTTGCGCCAGAGAGCTCGCATGCGGATCGACCCACGCCCGCTCTCGTACGCATCTCGGAGCACTCGTGGTGAACAGATAATCTGGCCTCCGCATGGGTAGTCGGGCCCGGGGAGCACCCTCATGACGTCATCGATGGACGCGTCAGGCCGCTCGATCAGGAGTAAGGCCGCGGAAATTACTTCGCGAATGTTGTGGCTCGGGACCTCGCAAGCCATGCCGACGGCGATACCGCTCGCGCCGTTGAACAGAAGCATTGGGAGACGGGCAGGAAGTAGTCGCGGCTCCTCGAAGGATCCATCGTAGTTCGGGATGAAGTCGACGGTGCCTGCGTCGATTTCACTGAGCAGAGTTTCGGCGATAGCTGTGAGGCGCATCTCGGTATAGCGCATGGCCGCTGCGCCGTCGCCGTCACGGCTGCCGAAGTTGCCTTGCCCGTCTATCAGTGGGTATCGAAGCGTGAAGCTTTGAGCGATACGAACCATCGCGAGGTAAGAGGTTTGGTCACTATGAGGATGGTACTTACCGATCACATCCCCCACCACTCGTGCACTCTTGACTTTCTTCGACGTCGAACTCAGTCCAAGCCGATGCATCGCGAAGAGCACCCGGCGATGCACCGGCTTCAGGCCGTCACTAATGTCGGGAAGTGCGCGGCCCTTGACGACGCTAACCGCGTACGCAAGATAAGCTTGGCTAGCAAACCGCTGAAGGTCATAGGCGCCGTCAGGCGTGAGAAGCTGCTGCGGGGCCAGCGGATTGGTGGGTGGCTTTGCTCCGCCACCATCGCTGTCTATCGCCAGAGTTTCGGCGTCAAGGGTCTCAAGGCTTGTCATATGGTCCAGTTAAAAGCGTTTGCGACAGTATCACCGCCGGTTGCATGTAACGCAAATTCAGACCAATCCTCCCTCAGTGGTCGGATCCTTGAGCGGATCGCTAGCAGGGTGCTGAAATACCTCTCCCAGTCGGCGCGCGACAGCCCTCAAGCGTTGGAAGTTGACACCACCGACAGTTGCAACCCAAGACCCCAGACGATGCGCGGAGCCGATACC
>NZ_JBPJZH010000010.1:0-89285 GCF_051216715.1 Variovorax restrictus | reverse complement strand
GCAGGCCGCCGCCGCCGCCGCTTCAATGCAGGAGCAAGCCGGCAGCCTGGTGCAAACCGTGGGCGTCTTTAAGATCGACGAGCCTGGAAATGCCCCGTAGAAGGTGATCACCAAGGGTGCCATGCCTGTATCCGTGACGACTGCGCTCCCTGTTGTCAGGGTCCACGGCCGCGCGGCGTGGCATCAAGTTGCTTATCTGAAGCGTGAGCCATGCCAAGGCTCTTCATCGAACAAAAAGGCTCGTTTTTGGCGACTGACCACCCCTCAACTGACTGCCGGCTGCGCAAGCCCCTGAGCTCAAGCCAACGGGGCATCTCCGATGTCTGGGTCACGCTCGCGATGGTCGTTGTCTTCGGCGTTTTTTTGTTCTTCTTCAGGGTCCCTCACCACTACCCCCAGCCGCCCCTTCAGGCCAACGTCATTGCCGACCTCAGTGATCGGATCGTCTTCGTCGGGGAACGCGCGGATGGAGGAAGTACCCTCGAGATCGTCATAGATCACCCGCCAACCTACATGGCGAACATCCTCGCCGACCTTGGTCAGAGTGCTGTGGTCATCACACGTGGTTTGCAGCAGCACTTTCCCGATCTCAAGGCGCAGAAGGTGAGGTTTGTTGTTCAGCGCCATGCCCGAGGCATCGAAGGGGTGGCCCTTCAAGACCGAGTTGTCGCCATTGAGTTCGACCGTGCTCTGCTGATGCGCCAGCAGCTCAATGATGACTACCCGTTTCAGGAGCTGCTGAACCTGTCTTCGAACTTCATCCTCGGAACCCCGGAAGATCAGGTTGTCGTTCGCGCATTCTGCGCAAACAAGTTCGCTGTTTCGGCAGCAGCTTTTTGCGCCAGGCAAGCACGCTAACCAAGCGTCAGCACCATCCGAGATCAAGTATGAGCAACATCGGTGTCATCGTTCATGCATCGCCAACTGTTGGTGAGATCGCCGCTGATTGGCTGCCCGAGCCATTGGGCACCCGGCCCCAGGTCCACGCCGTCATCTACGACCTGACGGGGGTGACGACGAACACGCAGCGATTCGACCTGCGTCCATCAGGAATCGCCCTGGA
This sequence comes from Variovorax restrictus, assembly GCF_051216715.1. Taxonomy (NCBI): domain Bacteria; kingdom Pseudomonadati; phylum Pseudomonadota; class Betaproteobacteria; order Burkholderiales; family Comamonadaceae; genus Variovorax; species Variovorax restrictus. The sequence continues at coordinate 88,222 of NZ_JBPJZH010000010.1, read as the reverse complement.
ACTCGAGGTCGGCACCGAAGAGCCACCTTTATCTGTCACCGCATCAGGAGTGTTCGACGATGCAGCCGTCGCGATGCTGGGGAAGCTTTGCGCAGGCTTTGGCGCCCGGTTCTACGACAGCGAAGAAGGTCGATTTGTAATTTGAGTGAACCAAGGATCGGCGCGAGCTAACCGAAGTTCAGGCGCCCCTGCTTACCGGCCGCTTCGATGGCGTCCGCGGCGCCTTGCGTCAGCTGGATCCAGCTGTCGAAGTCCAGCAGCATTGGTCTACGAAGCGACTGGACCCGCCTGCGCGATCCTCGCCCACGGCGCAATGCACCTGGGGCGGTCGGCAGGGAAATCTCAAGGGAGGTCTGTTTAGGCTTGCGCATGAGCCGACTATGGGTCGCCGGGGGCAGTCGCGTGTAGGTCAAGGCAGATTCGATCCGGCGGCGAGGCCACAAAAATCTTTAGCCCCTGTGCGCTCCCTTACATGCCGCCCCGTATCGCTGCAGGGTTCGGGTGACGTGGCGGCTGTGAGGCACCCGCCCGGACTCGGTTGACCCCAGTGCGCTCGGCAGCCAGTCGGCTGGCTGCGGATAAGCGCTGCGACTTAGCTGTTTGCGGAAGCCCGAGCTTTGCCAACGCGTACCGACGCCACGGCATGTGCCAGACGCGGCAAAGTGATGGGCTTGGTCAAATAGGCCTGAAATCCGGCGGCTAGGGCGGCTTGCCTGTCGGACTCCATGACGAACGCGGTCAGGGCGACTGCAGGCAAACTGAGTGAGGAGAAATCTTCGCGAACATGGCGCACCAAGGTGAGCCCGTCCATGTCCGGCATGCCGATATCCGACACCAACACGTCGAAGCGGCAGTCATGGATCAGTCGCAAGACCTCAGCACCGGACGCCGCGACATGCACGGTGGCGCCAAGGCTAGTCAGTGCTACTTGGGTCATCTCGCGTGCGTCAGCTTCGTCATCCACCAGCAGCACGCGGCAGCCCCGAAGATCCGTGGGTTGTATAGCCTCTTCGGATGGGCTATCGTTTTGCATCTGTTCGGCGGGGACAGCTAGAGATTGCAGGGGAAGCCGCAGCGTGAAAGTAGCCCCCTGCCCTTTGCCTTCACTGCTGCCGTCGATCGTTCCACGATGTAGCGTTGCAAGGCCTTTCACAATCGCCAACCCAAGCCCCAAGCCACCGGATCTCCTTGTTTTCGAAGAGTCCTCCTGTCGCATGTGGTCGAACACGTAAGGCAAGAATTCAGGCGTGATGCCGTGTCCAGAATCCTTGACCGTGACACGGCATGTTTGATGTTCTGCGCTCACAGCGACGACCACTTGACCACCCCGGTCCGTGAACTTGATGGCGTTGTCTACGAGGTTGGAGATCATTTGCACCACGCGCCGCCCATCACCCTCGATTACCGCGGGTGAGGCAACCTCGCAATGCAGGAGGAGCCCCTTAGCCTCCGCTGCAGGTACACGCGCTGTAACGACTTCCGTTGCGGCTTTTGCCACATCGACCGCCTCCAGCTTTAACACCAGCTTGCCGGCCGCCACGGCGGTGATGTCCATCAGATCATCAACCAAAGCGGCCTGTTGACGCACGCTCGTCCGAATGACATCCGCCGCCTTGAGGACGGTCGGATTTTCCGGCGACTTGCGCGCCAAGATTTCTGCCCAGCCCGCGATCACGTTGAGAGGTGAGCGCAGCTCGTGCGAAACGATTGCAAGGAATTCATCGCGCATCCGCGTCACTTCCTCAGCTTCGACACGGGCCGATCGTTCAAGGCTCAAGGCTTGCCGGGCGTTCTGCGCGTCCACCACGGTGTGATGAATGTCGGCGAGCGTTCCGATCCACGCGCTTGCCACCCCTGCGGTGTCATGCACCAAACGTGCTTTGACGTCATGCCACCGGGCAGACGCCTCCCCGATCGGTTGCAGTTCACATCGGATGTCCAGAGCCTCGCCTGTAGCGAGGCAGCGCTGCCACACAGGCTCCAAGGTTCCTGAGAGATCATTGGAAAACAAAGCTGGCAAGGGCTGACCGCGCAATGCGGTGGAGGAAGTTTGCGCATTCGCCCACGCTTGATTGAGGAGGTCGACGAGGCCTTGCGCGTTGGTCTGGAACACGCGCTGCGGCAGCGAATCTGCGAGGGTTGCAAACTGCCGCTCGCTCAGACCTCGAGCTTCCGTTTCGGACCGTGTCCGTTGGAGCAGATGACCGATCGTGCGCTTGACGCTGGCTACCTCGCTCAGGTCTTGAAAGCCCGTATCAGCCTGCAAGCCGTGGCCAGCTTGAACGTCACGGGCCGTTTGTGCCAGCTCCCTCATGGGCTGGAGTAGGCGAGCGCTGGCCCACCATGCAAGCACGGCGCCTGCGCATCCCAAGATGATTGCACCGACCAAAAAGGCGGTACGAAGCTCGGCTGCTGCGCTGGCGGCGAGCGTTGCCGGTTGTCGTGCAATGACGGTCCAACCAAAACCTGGAAAGTCGCCTTGAGGAGCCGTAGCCGTGACGGTCGTCAAGTAGTCAGCGCCGTTCGGCCAGCGTATGACCTCAGCGGACTGTCCTGCACGTCGAGACATTGCTTGCAGATCGCTGCCCACGGCCAGATCCGATGCGGCGGCGAGGACAACCTTGCCTTTGGTGTCAACCAATACGGCCTCGATGCCGTGGGATGCTTTTAATGGACCAAAGATGTCTGCGCGCAGTCCGTCGGTCCACTTCCAAGCTACATGCGATGCAAAAACGCGTATGACATTGCCAGCGTTGTCGCGAATCGGCGCTGCGACATCCAGGAATCGCAGCGCTTCACCGTTGGGCGGCTTTGGCAAGAGCTCGGCGAGGCGAACGGCATCGTGAACATCACCGATGAACAATCCGCGCCGCCCCTCCTCGAAGGTCGGCCGGCCAGAGGCAGAACCCCCTTCAAATATGCCGCCGTTGGCTGCAGCAACCTTCTCGGTTTGCACGTCTACGATTGAGACGTACGCAAATTCAGGGTTGGTCTGAACAAATTCGTCCAGCGCTCTGCGCATGGAAGAAGCGCTTGTAGACGGCTCCCGGAATCGATCGCGGTAGGTCTGCGTCAGTACCGCTTGTGCGAACCGGTCCATGCCGGAGGAGAGTTCGCGAGCGAGCTGCCTTGTAAGCACCTCCATGTTCGCAGCACTCTGACGCAGGACCTGTTCTTCGGCAGCCCTGGCCATCAACATGGCGAGCGCTACGGAGACCCCAAGTACCAAGATGCCGAAAGCCAGCCCAAGTCTGGCTTGGATGCTTTCGGCGCGCGGTAGCCAAGATATGGGCTTCTTCATTGGTCGGAATCGCGATGGTACACATGCATTTCGCGTGCCTTGGAAGGCAGTGCCTACCTCAAACGCCATAGCGTTGGACATGCTACCGATGAACTCCGCGCGCCCGTTGACAAGGCGCAAACGCGGCCTGTCGACACTAGAAATATAGCCTGACGTTCACCTCTTCTAGCCCGACGAGGAGTTTGGATCTGAGGTGTAAAGGCTGGTCTAACAGGCACTCTCGCAACCTCTTTTCAGTTCGAATCTGAGCGCTCCTTTCGATGATGGACAAGGTCAGATCCTGATTCGCTCGACCTCATCGAGCGAAACCTGGTCCTGCCGCCGGTCGTAGAGGCCCGTGGTTCGGGCGCTCTCGTGGTTGGCCATCTGCTGGGCTACTTCGAGCTTGCCGCCGTTGCGCAGGTACTCGGTGATGCCGGTAGCGCGGAAAGAATGGCACCCGACCTTGGTGTCCACCATGGCGGCCGTAGCACGGCGGCCGATCATCCGGTAGACGTCGGCCTGGCTCATCGGCAGCGCCGACAACTGCCCTCCCCGGCCCTTGGCCGTTCGGAACAGAAACGCCTTCTTGTCGTCGCCGAATCCCTCGGTGCTGAGATACGCATGTACGTACTCATCGAGGTTGTGGTGGCAAGGCATCTCGTGGACCTTGCCGCCCTTCTCGTGCAGCCGCACCCAGGTACGCCGGCCCTGGACGTAGACGTCTTCGACGCGCATGCCGATCGCCGCGCCCACGCGTGCGAAGGTGTAGACCATCAACCCGATCAACGCCCGATCGCGCAGGCCCACCGGCGTGGTGATGTCGATCGCATCGAGCATCGCCCTTGCCTCCTCGGCGGTAAGCACGGGCGTTTTCCCCTTGCGCACGGAGTGCCGCGGGCCGCGTACTGAGCTGGCCGGGTTGAAGGGCACGATCTGGCCGACCACCAGCCAGTCGAAGAGGACGCGCAGCGCGGCCAGGTGCTGCTTCACGGATGGAGCGGACAACCGCCCCTGCAGCTGCTCGACGTAGGCTGCTACGTGGACTGGACGCAGCGCCGTGAGCTGCTGCAGGCCATGGCCGTCACACCAGGCCGCAAACGCCGTCACAGCGCGCGCGTAGGCCCTTCGGGTGTTCGGATTGCGGACGTTGGCGGTGAAGAATTCGAGCGTGCGATCCGCCGCTGCAGGTGTGGTCGTGAACAGCGCTGGCAGGCTGACCAGGTGGGAGGCCGAGCCAGCCAGCGCTACCGCCTTGCCGACCGCCCTCACCTCCTGCGGCGCCGGCTCCACCAGGGCCGATGAATCAGCCCTCTCCACGACCGTCGCCGCTGCGCTCGCGCGCCCATTTCATCGCGAGCCCCACAGCGTGCGCCAGTGCCTCGCTGGCCGTGGCGTGTTGGACAGGATCCAGAACAAGCGTTCGGATCTGACCATCTGGCGGCGCCTTGTAGCGCACAACCGCCTGGAAGGCACCTGATGGCAGTTGCTCCCCGCTGCACAGGAAGTGCCAACCCTCGAAGTCGAGCGTCTCCATTTCGTCCATCTTCGCCTTCCGGTCGAACGTCTTCATTCATGAATGATAACGTCCTTTATCAAACTTGTAGCTGCCGCAGTGAGACCAGCGGTAAGGCCTTCGAAGAAGAGTCCCCCTGAAGTTGAAGCAGTCACTTTCGGGGTAGAGAATCTGCCCTCTTGCATTTTTCGCAACAAGGCTTACCGTTCATCTTCTTGTGTAGGAGGCCCTATGACTGGAACGCGCAATTCGTCGGAACCCTCTTCTGTGGCACCTGCTGGCAGCGAAGACGCTGCCCCGGCCGAGTACGAAACTTCGCTGAACGAACGAGTAGAACAGGTTCGAAAAGCCGCCTACGCTCGCTATGAGCAGCGTGGCTTTGAGAGCGGCCACGAACAAGAAGATTGGCTTTTGGCTGAGGTAGAAATTGACGCTCTTGGTAATAGCAGCAAACCAAGGCAGGAGGACTGACCGTTCCGGTTTAGGCCGGCATAGCCGCGACATCCGACATACTTAGATGGATCCGGTTAGGAGGAGAACCATGCTCTCCGTAAGTCAAAAGGCTAATATTCTGGCCAAAGTGGGTATTGAAGTTCCTTCTTTTCCCGTGCGGCGGCTGCCCATCCAGGAACGCTTTTTGTGTAAGGGAGCGCGCGCGCCCAAAGAGGAATTAGAGGCCGACCTGGAGCAACGGATTGCTGCTAAAGAATGGGAGATAGCTGTTGAGAACCTTTTTGCGAGCTACACGGCTGCACGGGCTGCAAAGAGTTTGCGTGATGCAGAACAAGCAGGAAATCTTGATTTCCTTCGCCAAGAAAATTCTGGCGCAGCACTTCGGAACGCAGCGTCAGGAGAAAACAAGCAGGCCCTCGGATAGCCTCAGTTTTCCAATGCACGCTAGCGATGCGTGCTAATCCCGTGCCTCGCGGGTAAGACGCCCACCCCCCGCGAATTCGTTTTGTTGATTATTCACATAATCATCCATGCAACACGGGGCGGTTGAAAGTTTCCGCTAGCCAGCCTGCAGCATTGGTCTGCATTGAACGCAAGTGCAGAAGAACCGCGCTAGTTGGTAGTTGTTCAACCGCAGCAACTTTTACATTGGTCGTGGTCGCCATCCCACGTTCGCACAGGGCGTCGTTGAACCTTCGCACGTTCATATTCCGCAGCATCAAACCTCTGTCTGTCGCACGCCTGCACTGGCCGGTCGGCTCCTAGCCCACCGCTTGAGCCCCTAAGCAGCGGTCATATTCGCGACTACGATGACCGCTATGCAGCGGTTGCAGACACTTAAACGACCACCGTAGACTTCCGCATCCGGCCAGAACTGGACATTTGCCCATACCTCCTAGGTGCTTGATGCTCTCGTCTCACCACGGTCTATTCTTCGCGCCCTTGCCGGATTGGCGCTCGCGGCTTTGGTCCACTGGGCGGCGCCGGGCGCCTTCGCGCACGAGCATCCAGAGATCACGCTGAACCTCTCGGCTGCCCACACGCCGAGCGACTTTGCACTGGGCCAAGCCGACGTCGACATCCGGTATGGCGTTCCCCAGTGGCCTGATCTGATCGTCGAACCATTGTTCGAGGAGAAGGTGCTACCCATCGCAAGCCCGGGATTCATCCGAGAACACAAGCTCACGAAGCCGGAACAGCTCTTTGAACTGCCGTTGATCCAGAGCAATGTAAGCGTCGTTCAGTGGCCAGATTGGTTCCTGAAGTTTTCTGGCCGGCGCTCACCTGAAACATTTGCGGTGCGTTTTGACCGTGCGCAGATGGCGTTGGACGCAGCCACATTGGGGCTGGGTGTCGCCCTCGAGAGCTCAACGATTGCAGGCGCACACATCGCAGGCAAGAGGCTCAAGCCTGTGTTCCCGAAGGCGATGGCGATTTCCGTCAAGGGCCACTTCGTGGTCTATCCAGAGCGGCACGCGAAGCGGCCGGCCGTTGAAGCGTTCGTCGACTGGATCCACCAAGAAGCCGCGCGCACGATGGGCAGTGCTCGTTAGACGGTCGGCCGCTGGATTGTCGACTTGGTGCCAAGTTAGTCGAGCCGCTTGCCTTAAGGCCGATCGGTGCACAGCGCCAGGCACTTCGTTGCAATGAACATTGTCATCGACGTTCACGAGCCGTGACGAGACGATGTTTCTACCTACACATCCGGGTCGCAACAGATCTCGATCAAAACAGGATCCTGCGCGCCATCGGTTGGACGTGCGGATCGTGTCGATAGATCCAGCAGTGCACACGCGTGCCGCTTGGCCCCGGCCGGCCTCCAAGCGTCTGGAGATCTCGTCGACCAGCAGATTCAACGCTTGGCTTTCCTATTGGGGAACGTCACGGGCTGTCTCCTAGCCAATGCACCGAAATGGTGAGGCAAGATCGCTGGATGCCCCATTCGAATGCCTCCGCCCCGTCCCTCTCCTGGCAAGACGCGTTGCCGATCGCGTTCCCCCTGGTTGTGCTTGCGCTAGGCCATACGCTCTCGAACCTGTTGCGCACGCTGCCGGCGATGTCGGCGGACGTAGTGGCGCGCGACATCGGCACGACAGCCGCTCACCTCGGCGTGCTCACTGGGGCCTATCACCTCTTCTTCGCACTGGGACAGATACCGGTCGGTGTTGCCCTGGACCGGCTTGGCGTCAGGTCCGTATCACTTTGCCTCTTCGCGATCACGGCAACCGGGGCAATCGCGGCGGCATTCGTGCGGGGGCCCATCGGTTTCAGCGTCACACAAGCACTGCTCGGCGTCGGGTGCTGCGGAATGCTGCTGTGTCCGTTCACCCTTGCCGCGAAGCACTTGCCGCCCGCCCGCTTCGCGATGTGGTCCGGACTGATCCTGAGCATCGGCAATTGCGGGATGCTGCTGTCGGCCACGCCGCTGGCGTGGTTGGTCGAACACCACGGATGGCGCGCAAGCTTTGTGGTCTCAGCCGTCATGGCCGTCGTCGTCGGTGCGTTGGTCGCACTGCTTGTCCCGCGCACCCTGCACGCCACCGACCGACCGGCCCTCCGGCTGGTGCCGGAGTTCCGCGGCGTATTGGCCTTGACTCTCTCGCAACGCCTCCGAGGACCGGTGCTGCTCGCGTTCATTTCATTGGCCGCCGTGCTCGCGGTTCGTGGCGTCTGGGGCGGGCCGTGGTTCATGGATGTGAAGGGACTGACACGCATCGAGGCCGGGAATGCCTTGATTCCGTTGACCATGGCGATGGCGATCGGGCCGCTCATCGCCGGAGGCATCGACAGGCTCACAGGTGCCCGCCGCGCGCTGCTCGCCGGCGGGCACTTAGCGGCCGGTTTCATGCTGTTGATCGTCATCGCGCTGGTGCCGGGAGGCTGGCTTCAAGGCGACTTCATCGCTTCGCCGTCTTTCGATGCGTGGATCTTTTTCGCATTCGGATGCTTCATCTCGACGCAGCCCTTGCTGTTCGCGATGGGGCAGTCGGCGACCGGCAAAGAGAACTCCGGCAAGGCGCTCGCCGCACTGAATCTCATGTTCTTCTGCGGAGCCGCATTCCACCAGCTCGCCAGCGGATGGATCGCTTCTGCGATGGGGCTCGTCGCCGTCTTCGGCTACTTCGCCATCGCGCTGGTGTTATGCAGCGTGGGATTTCTCTTTTACACGCGCACTGCTACCAGCAGGCCAGGAGCGCGCTAGCTGGAGGGGGCTTATGTGGTCGGCCTGAGGCGGGGGGATTCGCAGCCGAAACTTAAAAGGTTTAGCGGTCTGCATTGAGCCGTGGGGATGCCGTCACGCTTCGCGAACCCCCAGGAATTGATCGAAGGACCGCTTCTCGGCCAAACCCTTCGTTCGACGGCTTGCCGTAAATGTCCGCTCGGCAGCGGTTGCAGTCACTGACGCGTCCACCGGAGACTTCCGCATCCGGGCGAGGCTGTGTGAAAACACTTCCCCCACGCCTTCTCAAAAATAAAATCAGGTCACCTGTTCAAGCGAGGTGCCCATGAAGCGATTCATCGAAGGCGAGCCTCGGCCACGACTGCTGCTGCCTGCAATAACCCGCGCGAAGCAGATGCCCAATTGTCCGCATGCTCGATGGCGATCCGACTGCTCAGCATGCTAGAAATTACAAGTGGGACCGGCGTTCCTCCTACGCGCGAGGCAGGACGACATTCGAGTGCAAGCCGGCAGCGGCGCTCCGCTTCTTTGCGCTCGACCGCAGGCAGTTCTCCAGGGAGATCTACAAGGATGACTGAGTAAGTTATTCACCAGTCCCACCGACCCCTGCTACGCGAGGGATGCTCAAGAGTCAGGATTGCCACCTACCAGGGAAGCGCCATGACCAAGCTGATGAAGATAGCGGCAAGCGCAGTACAGACCGAAGCCCCGAGGTTCTTTTGGCTCTCGTTCGGTCCGTCGTGTCTGCAGTCTACGGAAGCGGATGATGTGTGCGAATTTTTCATTTCGAACGCCTCAGCGTGTCGCCAACGCAACGAGCGGATAGATCAGCGCGAACACCAGTCCCACAATCAAGACAGCATTTCGCCACACATCTGTGGAAGCACCTTGAGGGCGTTCAAAGGTGGCAAACGAAGACGGGCGCTCGTCACGACGGGGCTTTGCCGCCCAACAGCGGGTCTTGGCATCCCATTCGCCAGAGTAGCGTTTGGTGGGATTTGTCATGTACCAAATTTTATTAAAAATAGTCTCAAAGTACTACTTTGACCTCCGCTAAAACCCCCAGCCCCGCGAACTTTTCCTCGTACGACATCGGTCAGATCCGCAGTGATCGAGTCCGCATGCCAAGCGAGACCTGTCCGTGCCCCATCGGGCCACCACGTTGAAACCCCGCCGCCTCGCCAATCCGCACCCATCGCCGCCCGCCAGCGAGATCTCAGGCCTGATCCGACGCGAGCAGTGGGAGGCGGTTCGCCGCGGCATGCTCTCTGCGATTCCCGTCAACATCCTGTTGAGCATGCTGGTGGCGTCCGTGGCCTGGAAGTCCGGCAAGGGCGCGCTCGGCGTCTAGTGGCTCGCGGCATCCTTGCTAGTGAACGGGTGGCGCGTCGTTCAGTGCCTGCGGACCGCACCGTCGGAGACGCCGGCGCCCATCGAGGTCGGCCATGCAGCGGCCATCGCCGAACAAGGCCGTACCAACCGCCGGCTGGCCGAGCCACTGCTGCGCCGGCTAGTCGCGCTGGCACTCGATGCCCTGAGCACCCTCGATGAGGCCGGGCCACCGTTCCGCGGGCTGCCGATCGCCATCAACGTGTCGCCGCGCGAGATGTCGCAGATGGCTGTCGATGGCTTGGTGCTCGACCTGATGCGGGCGCGCGGGATCCCGGCCCACCGGCTGCAGATCGAGATCACTGAGGAGCTCGCACTCGACACTCATGCCGCGCGCGAACGGCTTCAGGCTCTGGCCGCCGCAGGCGTCTCGATCGTCGTGGACGACTTCGGCGTGGGCTATTCGTCGCTGAGCTCGCTGCGCGGCGACTATGTTCGGCAGGTCAAGATCGACCGCAGCTTCATCGCCGGGCTGCCGGGTACCGCTGGACGGCGCGCCCTGGTCGAGTCGATCGTGCGCCTTGGGTGCACCCTGGGCATCGAGGTTGTGGCCGAAGGGGTGGAGAACGCCGACGAGCTCACCGCGTTGCGTGCCATGGGATGCGGGCTGGTGCAGGGCTTTCACCTGGCGCGTCCCGCGCCGCTGGCCCAGGTCCTGGCCGGGCCCGGCGCCGCCCGGCAGGCCCGGCGCGACGAGGCCTAAGTCGCTCCGGCAGCCCGTCATACGCCGCGCGGTCGGTCGCGCCCCGGCGCGGCGCGCGCGCTGGGGCGTGGCATGCGACGAACAGCTTATCTCCGTCCGGGTCGTGCCGTAGTTGTGGTTGTGGTACTGAGGGCGCGGGCTTGGCTGTCCCTCCCAGGTGCCATCGTTGTTCACCGCAGTTTGTGTGCCGCTCGGACGTCCTCCCTGGAGGTTGCGGTGAATCGCCCCGGGTTTTCTAGACACCTTCGAGCCTCAAACATGAGGCCCAATAGGAGGTGCCATGAGCAAGCAGAGATACCCCGAAGAATTCAAGACCGAAGCGGTCAAGCAGATCACCGATGTGTCGGCCAGGCTTGGCGTCAGCCAGCACAGCCTGTATCAATGGATCAAGGCCAAGCAGATGTCGCCTGACCAGCGCCAAGCGCAGGGCTCGCAAGCCGACGAGATGCGTCGCCTGAAGGCTGAGCTCAAGCGTGTGACCGAGGAGCGCACATCTCAAAAAAGGCCGCAGCGTACTTTGCCAAGCAGTCCGGGTGAAGTACGCATTTATCGAGCGGCATGAACACGAGCACAGCGTGCGCAGCATGTGCAAGATCATGACGGTGCACCCCAGCGGCTACTACGCCTGGAAGGCAGATCCGATGAGCCCACGTGCGAAGGACAATCAACGGCTGCTGGGCCTGCTCAAGCACGCGCGGTTGGAGAGCGGCGGCGTGTACGGCTACCGCAAGCTCACCCTGGACATGCGCGATCTGGGAGAGACCTGCGGCAAGCACCGGGTAGCCAGATTGCTCAGTCTCGAAGGACTGCGCTCGCAGACCGGCTACCGCCGTCGCCCTGGTATGCGGGGAGGCAAGCCTGCTGTCGTGGCACCCAACCACCTGCAGCGCCAGTTCACCGTGGCGCAGCCCAATCAATCCTGGGTGACCGACATCACGTACATCCGTACCCACGAGGGCTGGCTGTACCTGGCCGTGGTGGTCGACCTGTTCTCGCGTCAGGTGGTCGGCTGGTCAATGGGTAGCCGCATCGATACCGGCCTGGTGCTCGATGCGCTGGTGATGGCCTTGTGGCGTCGTCGACCCAAGCAGCCAGTCACGGTGCATTCGGATCAAGGCAGTCAGTTCACTGGGCATGACTGGCAGGACTTCCTACGCGACCACAAGCTGATCTCCAGTATGAGCCGACGCGGCAATTGTCACGACAACGCCGTGGCCGAGAGCTTCTTCCAGTTGCTCAAGCGCGAACGCATCCGCCGCTAGATCTATCCAACGCGCGATGCCGCCAAGGCCGATGTCTTCAACTACATCGAGATGTTCTACAACCCAAAACGGCGCCACGGCACTCCCGGAGATACTTCGCCGGTAGAGTTCAAACGACGCCATTCCCAAAGGCTCGAAAGTTTCTAAGGAATCCGGGGCGATTCAGAGCCATCGCGAAGCTCAACAACACAATAGGTTGTCGTCCTTTCCTCGCCGAGGTGGACCGTTCGCTGGGACATGATCTTCGCGTCCACGTCGGAGCGGTTAAGAACGAAATGCCTTGCCGCGTTCGCCAAGTCCATCGACCTCGAGCTCCCGGAGATCGCGGCCACGTGTTTCACGACAGAACCACGCAACTAGAACGAGCGAGGTCAGCAGCGGCGCGAGAATCGCAACTGCCGCGACCAGCAACGACGGGACAAGTCCAAGTAGGCTCAACAGCTGGGCCGCAAGCCCCCCGCCTTTGGTGCAAGCCGCAACCCAACCGGTGGCTCGCCCACGCACTGCGAGCGGGTAGCTTTCAGTCGCGTAGGGCAGCAACATGGCAATGATTCCGTTGATGCCGACGATCAGCAGTGCGATTGGCCAGACCGGGTTTGCGCTGCCCGGCGCGGCGAGCTCAAGGTGCACAACGCCGCCGAGTCCAAGCGCAGTCATAACGATCGCCCCAAGCAATGCGCCCTTGCTGCTCCACCGGCTGTAAAGCAGCGCCGCGACGAATACGGTCGGAAGCGCAATCAACGCCGAGGCGGCGAGTAACTCGCTCGACAGCCGCATGCTGTAGCCTTTCGCGACCAAGTGCGCGGGCATCCACAGAAGCAGTCCGAAGTTGACCAAGCCCCAGGCGACCGCCACGATGCTGAGGGCCCATGTTGGACCGACCAAACTGGGTAGCACGCTCAAGCGTGAAGCATTGGAGGCGGCTACGGGGCGCGGGGCGCGCGCCGTTGAGCGCCTTGCGCTCAGCCCTGCGGCATCGTCGGTACTCACGATACAGCCGAAGCCTCGCAAGGTCTCACGCATCTCCGCAACGCGCCCAAGCTTCAGCAGAAACTTGGGCGACTCCGGAATAAACGCGTTCAACAAGATCAGCACCAGTCCGGTCGGAAGGTTCATGAACCACAGAATGCGCCAGCTGAAGATGGGCTCGAGCCACGCAGCGCAGGCGCTTGCGGCTAGGTATCCGCCCACCGCGCCAAGCCCGCCCACCAGAACCAGCACCCACCCGCGATGACGCGACGGCATCGTCTCGGCCAGCAGCGCGTAGGCGACCGGCAGCATGCCGCCCGCGGCTGCGCCCATAAGGAAGCACATTCCGACGTTCCACCACAGTGAGGGCATCGCACCGCAGATGGAAGTACCCACGAACATCACCGCCGACAGCAGGATCGAAGCACGCCGCCCGTAGAGATCGGCAAGCCAGCCCCACAGTACCGAGCCGATGACCGTTCCGCACAGCGCCGCAAACGGCAGCCAGGCGATGGTCGTTCGAGCGACCTCGTACTCGCGCGTCATGCCCGGCACGACGAAGCCGAGGCTCGCCGGCTTCATCACGTCAATCACCAGTGCGATGGTCAGCACGATCATCAGGCGCCAATGTGCCCAGCTCAGCGGCGCGTCTTCGGGCGCGATGATTCGTAGCTCTTGCGGCAGTGCTTCAGGCTGGGGCAGTGCTTTCGGGATCAGGCCGAAGCCGGCGACGACGATGCCGGCAACGATTAGCGCCATGCCCCAGAGCATCTCTGCGTCCATCGGCATGTCGGCAAGCCGAAAGCCGTCGTCGCGGCCCATCCAGAACATTGGAAGGTGCAACAGCACGCCGAGTGTTACGGCAATACAGCCGACGACGAACGCCCATAGGTGGCGGCGGTCGGCTAGAACAGGGGCGGAGGTCATTTAGCGGCTTAGCAAGACAGGGAAGTGGCGACGATAGCTGAGCGCCCCACCGCGCCGAAGACCTCACCCCCCTGCAGCTGCCACCACACCAGCGAGCAGAAGATGGGCAAGCTCACCGCCGGCGCGCCCTGCCTGCCGCCCGGGATGAAGCTGCCTTTCTGATGCCAGGCGCGCTGCATGGCTGATTCGAGTTCGCTCGACGCGCTGGTCGACCGCATGCCTCGATGCTTGCGGTCTGTCGCAGCCGTGAGCCGAGCTCACGCTGACCACTGGATAGCAGCCGTTGAGCATGACGATCGGAGGCGAAGCAACGTCATCGATGCAAAGCGCAGATCTGTCTGCTTCGGTCCTGGCAGTTTAGGGAGCACGGCCAAGTTGTCGCGGCGGCACCGCCAGCATCGAACTGCAGCAAGTCTGGCGTTCGTGCGGAGACTTGATCGCTGTTTTCGTGGGCGTGCACACGTCGGGAATGGAAGCTGCTGCCAGATCGCGAATCAACTAAGCGCCTTCTTGCATCGACCCTCAAAGTCGTCGCGCCATGTCTTCATGGGCTTCGATATTCGCACGCAGTTCACGCTTCCGAGCGTGTTGAAAGACGCATGGCGCGAAGTCAACGTGAAGAAAGTCAGTTGTTCGCTGCGCAGGTTGCGCAACAGCTTTTGCGGGTGCTGTTCTCTCATCCGAAGACGCTCAGCGTGCTCAGGACGCACCTTGGGCATTCAAGGCTAATAGCGATTCGTTAGCAATCACCAGATTCGCCGACCCGAACAGGCTGAACAACTGCGCCGTTCTTAGCCCGACCCCTGTAGCGGCCCTTTTTGTGTCGGAATAGGTTCTTCTTCACCTGGAACGGATGCTCGACCTTCGCGCGGATGCTCGCTTGCAACTGTTCGGCTTGCTCGACCCGCTGCGCCCATTTACGTGTTAGGTCAACTGCGTTGGCTGCACCGACACATGCCAGTGAAGCCCGTGCGCGTCCTCGAGCTTGGACTCGATGAACCTGCCCAGGAGCCGCTCGCATGTCTTGCTGCCCGCAGCTGGGGATTGTCGCGGCACCTTCAAGCGTGTCGGTGACTGTGGCGTGTATCTGCTTCGCGACTCTGTGGTTCGTGAGCGAAGACGTTCGCTGTCAGGAGAGGCGATTGAGACTGAATCGTGGGACCGTCTGCGACGGTCTGCCCATCGACGTCATGCGCCTGCCTTCGACGCCTAAGCTTCCTTAAAACTTCCCCAGCATGTTGACGAAGAAGCCGCGGCTGCGGTAGCTCAGATCAGTCAGGTTGTCCGAGAAATCCGTGAAGTTGTAGCCCAGCCCGACCTTGAAGTTCTCGTTCAGGTGGTAGTAGCCTGCGGTGAGCCAACCGGTTCGGCGATCTCCGAGTTCTTTGGCGCGCAGCGATCGAAGTTCAGCCATCCAGCTCCACTGGCGCACGACCTTCCAATCGACCCGGGCGACAGCGAGCTCCGCGGAGCTTTTGAACCATTGCGCGGAATCGTCGCGACTTGCACGCAGCTCGCCACGCCGCCAGGCGTACTTCCCACCGATCGTCCAGCGTGCACTCAGGTCGTACGTGGCATCCACGGCGAAGACGTTGCTCTTCTGCTGGTAGTCCACGCCGAGCCGAGACACCGGCCGGGTAGACGTATCAGTGTACGAAGATTGCCCTGGCGAGGAGAGGTCGTACAGGTAGGTGTACTTCAGAAGCACGTTCAGACGATCGTTTCGTTGAAGAGCTGGACCTGCGCTCACTGGGCTTCCGAGGTACAGACCCTGCAGCCACCGGCCGGCCAGCGTACCACCCGAGTGTCCTGCTCAAGCTCTAAATCTACGGATACCTCAATCGCATCCAGTCCAGCCGACGTCTGGAGCGCGAAGCGCAACGCAACGTTGAGCTCATGTGGCTCACCGGCCGCCTGGCCCCGGACTTCAAGACCATCGCCGACTTCCGCCATCACAACGGCGCGGGCATTCGCAACGTCTGCAAGCGCTTCATCGGCCTGTGCCGCGACCTGAAGCTCTGCTCCCAAGCCGTCGTGGCCATCAATGGCAGCAAGTTCAAAGCCGTCAACAGCCCCGACGCCAACTTCACCCCGGGCAAGGTCGACGCTCGTCAGCATCAGATCGAACAAAGCATCCAGCGCTACCTCGATGCCCTGGAGACCGCCGACCGCACCCAGCCTGCGGAGGTCGAGGTCAAGACCGAGCGTTGACGGACAAGATCCGCAAGCTGCGCGAGCAGATGCGGCAACTCGACGAGACCCGGGAGCAGTTGAAGAACGAGCCAGATGGTCAGCGTCCACCACCGATCCCGATGCCCGGTCGATGAACTCACAGGCCAAGGGCGCGGGCACGGTGGGCTACAACGTGCAGACGGCGGTCGATGCCAAACACCACCTCATCGTGGCGCACGAGGTCACCAACATCGGCAACGACCGGGCACAGCTGAGCAACATGGCCAAGGCGGCACGCGAGGGCATGGGCACCGGGAAGCTGCAAGCCTTCGCCGATCGTGGCTACTTCAATGGCATCGAGCTCAAGGCCTGCGAGGACGCGGGCATCAAGGCCTTCGTTCCCAAGCCCATGACTTACAACGCAAAGGCCGAGGGACGCTTCGACAAGAGCGACTTCATCTACATCGCGAAGACCGACCAGTACCAGTGCCCTGCGGGCGAGCGGGCCATCTACAGGTGCAACACATTGGAGAGGAACGGCAATGCGCTGCGCGTCTACTGGACCAGCGCTTGCCCCAGGTGCCCGATCAAGGATCAGTGCACGACAGGCGACTACCGACGCATCCGTCGATGGGAGCACGAAACGGTGTTTGAGCGCGTGCAGCAAAGACTGGACAAGAAGCCCGATGCCATGACACTGCGACGGCGCACCGTGGAGCACGTCTTCGGCACGCTGAAACACTGGATGGGCTCGACGCAGTTCCTGACGAAGACGCTGGCGCATGTGGGCACCTAGATGAGCCTGCATGTGCTGGCGTACAACCTCAAGCGGGTGATGCGGATTCTTGGGGTGGCGAAGATGATGAAAGCTTGCGCTTGGTAGAGGCGTGAGCCTTTTTCAACGTATCAGCGCTTGCGCAGCACATCGAATGCCTGCGAAACCCTCGCACGCGGAACAAGACCGTCGGATCGCTCGAGCCGTCGTCAGAGCTCTGCAAACGCGATGCTTAGACATACGGGATGCATCGCTGGAGTTTCCACACAGCCTCGGCCGCAAGCTGCCATCACTTAATCACCAGCGACCTTTCACAAGGTTGCACTGATCTGTCTCGGCAACGCTCCAAGGTCATGCCATAGCGACGGGTGACACGTAAACAGCAAAATTTGGTGCCGCTGGGCCGCGTCGAACAGGATTCGCTTCATCTGCCCAAGACGTTCACCATCGCTGTGCACCAAGGCATCGTCCAGAATCAGCAAAGTTGGCCGCCCTGCCGCTTTAAGCAGATCTGCGTATGCGAGTCGACTGATGAGCCCCATTTGCTCGCGCGCACCAAAACTCAGAGTGTCGAACGCTGCTAGAGCCCCACTGCCCGCACGCGTCAGGTTACTCGGCGACAGATCTTCAGCAATCTCAAGCGACGCCCCCGGAAAAAGTAGCTGCAGGTAGTGAATCACCCGACCCTGCAAGGGCGCCTGCAAACTTTGCGTTGCTTCGCGCCGCTTGGCATCGATGAGACTGTGGACCAATTTCAGGGCTTCGGCACGCAGTGCAATTTCTTGGCAGCGCCGCTGGGCCGCCTTCGAACGAGCGTCGAGCTCTGCCCGACCCTCCTCCAACCCTTGCGCACCTAACGCTTCGAGGTTACCGCGCAACAAAGCAATCTGTGACTTTCGGTCAGAGCTGGCGCGAAGTGCCTGCGCCACAGTTCTCTCATAGCGTTGCACGTCCTGCGCCAGGATGTCCGGTCGGGCGGCACTGACCTCGGCCTCGAGACCCTTGACCAAGTCACCTTGCCTCGCTTGCAGCGCGCGCGCGTCCACCAGTTGCTGCGCCGCCAACCGACGGGCTTCGACATGCTCAGCGGAGGCGAGCAAGACGGCGATCGAGTTGCGCTCCCGCTCGGCCGCTTCCGCCTGCGCAAGCGCTGACGCGACCTCGGCGCTGGCGCTGCTGAACTTTGCCTCGACGCCGTCGAGATGAGCGCGGGCCGCGGCTTGGTCTCGCTGAGCGGCCAGCAAGGGTTTGACCGCTATGCCGTCTGCCGCTGGGAGTTCGTTGATGCTCTTCTCCGACTCCGTGAGATGCGTCTGGTGCTCTGCCAGACGGCCCTTGAGCGCTGCAATCCCCTGCGGAGCCAAAATCTTGATTGCCCGCTCAGCCTGCTTGAGATCTGCCATCGCCTGCTTGCGCCGGATCTCTTTGGCCTCGGCCGCCTCCAGGCTGGAGACGCCGTTGCGAAGCGCAAGCAGGTCAAACGCCACGCGCAGCTCCGCTTCTTCACGGGCTATCTGCGCAAGGTCGTTTTCACCCGGGATGACCGTGATGCGACCAACGTTCGGGATATCGATCTGCGCTGCCGACGAGACCAATCGCTCGGCCTCGCCTGCCAACAACTGACCGTCGAACGTAACGCCGTCCGCAGTGATGGCGAACTGAACGCGGGTGGACCCGACCTCCCGTCGGATCCGTAGGTCACGCAACCTCATGTTCACGTCACGCAGCTGAGCCACCGTCCCTTCGGCGATCTCGTTCTCCGTCACGCGCGTGCGTTGGACGGCGAGCTGGCTTTCCTCGGCCTGGGCGCTGGCGAGAGTAGCCGTCAATGATTGAATGCCTGCGCGCGCTTCAGCGCTGCGCCGCACCAGCTCGTTCCTCCAATCTGCTTGTTGGGCGGCAGCAACTGCCTGCGTCGCTGCCTCATACGCCGCGACGGCTGTCTGTTTCTCGATGGTCCAGCGCTGCAGTGCGGCCTGCGCAACTCTGCTCCGCTCTACGGCAACTGCCAGTGAGGCCTCTCGCACCTCGCGCGCCTTGTCCTGGTCGTCATACCCCTTGAGCTGCTGCTGAACCAATTTCACGTGCTCGTCATTGCGCCTCAACGCCTCTCGAGCAAATTCAAGGCGTGCTGCCAGGCCCTCCACTTCGATCAGCTTTTGCTTGGCCTCATCCAGGCTCTTCTGGAAGGCTTCCCAAGGTTTGTTCGCGTGGTCAAGGCTATCGGCGGCACGCAGCTGCTCCAGCTGGTCGACGTGCAAGCTGTAGGTGGCGATCTGCTCGTCCAGCGAGCGCAGTTCTGCAGCTAGTACTTCCGTCCTTGTGATCGCTTCAAGGTAGGAGCCGCGTGGCTTGCCCACTTGCGTCAATAGCTGGTCTCGTTCGGTCTCGATCTTGAGCGCTACTTCATCGCCCTGTGTGCTCGCGACCTCCCCGACTGACTGGTTCAGCGCGTTTCGCAGATGCAAGGTGGCATGGCCGACAGCCGGCTTTATCTCTTGGCCAGCGCCCTGCTCGATCCACAGCAGCCCGGGGATGCCCCAATGCTCCGGCTTGCTGGACCCGCGCCCTGAAAACTCAAAGCCAAGGAGCTGTGCCAAATGCTGTTCGGCCTCCTCGCCGTCGAGTTCACGCGTCCCAATCGAGAGGTTGAAGCGCTTACGCTGAAAGAAGGTCTTTCGGAGGCGGTATTTCTCAGCCCCGGTCTCGAAGTCGATCTCGATGGTCGGCGACGCCGACGAATCACCGTACGGGATCAGGTCGTCCACGCCAGACGACCTGTGCCGCTCGAAAAACGCTGCGCGGATAGCCCGGACCACGGTGCTTTTACCGGCTTCGTTGGGGCCGGTGAAGAGGTTCAGGCCCATGTCGAGGTCGGTCAACTCGAAAGGCCTGCGGAACTGGCGCACCTGCTCTATCTTGATACGCGACAGCTTCATGCGGTGGTCTCACCGAAATGACGGTCGGCCAAGAGCGAAGTTAGTATTCCCAACGCGTGCGTCGCTACCGCAGGCTCTGCGCCAGCTTGCAGATTGCGGAGGGTGGATATGACGTCGCCGAGGTAGCCATCCGCCCGCAGCGCCGAGATGTCCGCATCGCTTGGCATTAAGCGCAGAGCGCTGAGGTCAGCACTGAGGCTACGCGCTCGCGCCTCCGCAGAGGTCAGCGCACCCTTGAGCCGCCCAAGGGTTTCAAGATCGGCTTGACCGCGAACCACAAGTTCAAGGACATGACTGTCTCCGACGCTGGCTAAGCGTTCGATCAGTTCGTCTGCATCGCTAGGAACGCTCACGGCGTGTTCCCACTGGGCCCATTCGAAGCGGCCAGTGTGCAAGGGCGTAATTTTGGGCTCAAGGCCAGGTCCGTCAACTTCGACCAACAGAACATAACCGGGTTCGTTCCCGCGGAAGCGGTCGGCCTCCGGTGTGCCGCTGTACCAGGTTCGCGCGTCAATGCACTTGAGCCCATGCCAGTCGCCCAGGCCTAGGTAGTCGAGGCGGGCAGTCGAAGCGCGGTCCGGCGCAATCGGGTTTGCTGAGTCGATCTCCGCAGCAAGAATCCCTTGGACCGCGCCATGGCCCAAACCTACGCGCACGAGCCCGGGTGCAGTTTCGGCAGTATCGAACCATTCGGTCAGATCGTTGTACGTGTGCCGCTGCGTAAGCGGTGCCGTTAGTACAGCGAAGCCGGCGCCCTCGTAAGTGATCACTTCGGGTACAAGTGACGGTCGGACGTTCGCGGGTACAGCATTCAGCCGCACGGCGCGTGTCCACACGCTCTCCGCCAACGCTGCATCGTGGTTGCCAGGAATCAAGATCCAAGGGCCTGTGTACCCACGCATCGCGTTGAACATTCGCATGATGGTCTTGTCGGCGACCGTTTGAGTATCGAAAACATCACCGGCTACGAACACTGCGTCTACGTGATTTTCAGTGGCTAGCCGCGCGAGCGTGATGACTGCGCCAAGGCGCGCCTCAGCGATGGCCATGCCGTCATCAACGGCGAAGTGACTGTATTGGCGGCCGATTTGCCAGTCGGCCGTATGGAGGAAGCGTGGCATGACGGTATGAGGTTTTCGTTATGAAGATCGCATCAACGCTCAGGGCGCAGTTTCCTTCGAGCAGCACTTTTTTCAGAACCCGCTCGTCGCGTTAAGTTGTGCGGTACATCGAGGTGGTTGGTCTCCCCGCCGGGCATGGGCGAAGGCCCACCTTTGCGCAAGCGGTGGGTGGCTGAACCACACCACTTTCCTCCAGCCGCTGCGTCACGCCGGAAGCCGTGTGTTCCCCGACACCACGGGCCTCAGACGCCCACGACACCACGCTGCAATGCGAACTCCAGCAGCACGCGATCCGTGGGCTCTTCCGGCCAGGTGTCTTGAGCCAGCCACTTATAGAAGGTAATTGCAGCGATCCGGCTATCAGGTCCGTCCCTCCTCCAGGCCTTGGCGATGGGGGGGGCAATGAAGTTCAGCCTGTTCTGTTCGAAGCGTGTCCTGGCATCGCTCTTCATATCGTCGAGCATCTCAGCGTAGAGCGCACGTGCCTCGCCCATACGCTCGTTCTCCCAGAGTTCCCGGATCCGCCTCAGTCGCTCCGTTTCGGAAGACGCTACTTCGGATGGCGCCGCCTTGTTGACCGGCTGCGCGATCTCTTCAGTCTTGATTCCCGCATAACCCTTCTTGAGGGCATCCTTAAAGTAGGCAGCTGGCGACTTCAAAGCAGGCATCGTTGCGTTACGCAGCCGCACGTCGACGTGGTCAAGGGTTGCCCGGATCTGACCCTCGTCGGTGGTCGCGTACAGATCCTGTGCCTCGTCCTGTTTGATCCCGAGCGCAACGAGTCGTCCAACCAGTTCGAGATCGAAGACGTTGCGGGTCGGATCGCCCAGGGCGTCCAGGCGTTGCTGCGTCTTCGGCACGACCCGAAACTGGATCTCCTCTATCTTCCGGCCCCGTTTGTGTTCGACGAGTTCGAGGCCGAAGTCTTCGCAGAGTGCATCGATTTCGGCGATGGCCTTGTTGATCACGTCGCGTTTGAGGAACCGGTAGTCGACTTCCTTGATGTCGCTGCGGCCGGTCAGAACTGCTGCCCACCAGACTACATCCTCGCGCATGGACAAGCGTCCCGGCGAAGTCAAATAACGGGCGCCGATCTCGTAGAGCACTGCTGCTGAATAGCTGCGCATTTGGCTGCTCATCTCGAGCAGTACTCGGGTGTACTGGTGCGGCTTGACGAGCCGCTCCTTGATTTCTTCCGGATAGCGCCAGGTGACGATGCAAGCACGCCCCCTGCCCTGTTCTTCGATGGTCACCGTGCCCAGAAGCTGCGATGAAACCCAGCGCTTCAGTTCGCTGCCGCTGGTTGACCACTCTATGGTCGTTGCCTGCATGTCCCTCAGATGCGATTTGAGGAGCTCGGTGTTGTTGGAGTTGAACCGCGCATCTCCGATGAGTTCGCTCAGCGCAAGACGGTAGACCGGTTCGTCCACACCCTGGCGTTGGGAGTGGTACAGCAGTGCGTTGTAGATGCGCCGCGACAGCAAAGTGAGACGTCCCCGTTTGGGCCGTATCGCGATGGCTTCGTTGGCTTTGGCCACGCTTTGCTCTTCTGCAGTGAGAGCTCGGCGCCGTGTGGCTTCAGCAGATTCGGCAGTGGCCATGTCAGTTCGGTTCTTAGGACCGTTCACATCATGACCTTGTATTGTGTTTCGGTCAATTCACAATAGAGCCGCGGGCAGCCTTGATCCTTTTGTATCTAACACTTGGGATATTGAAGAGTTGACGTCGGGGAATCCTTAACGCCGACAAACACTTAGCGCCGTTTGTGTGAGAACGATTGGGTTGCTATGTGAGAACATTTGGGGTTGAAGGTGAGAGTCGTTGGGGTTGTTCGGCGTTTCACGTGTGTTCAGCTGGGATTTAATGTGTGTGGATTTGGGGTTCTTTGCGTCTCGTGAGGCTGACGCGACGACATAGCGGCCGTAGATCGTGTTTTTGACATCGGTGCACCTGCACTTCGGCCTTCACGCCGTACGCCTGCTCTGGCTTCAGGACATCCCGGAGGACTGGTCCCCAATTCTCCTCACACTTGATGGACAGTAGGCCTTGTAGCTTTCTGCAGTTCTTGTTCATTCTACCGATTCTCATAGAATGGCCGGAATTCGTTGAATGAGCGACTCACTATGTCCGTCCCCTCCCCTCTAGAGGGTGGAAACCAGGTTTCCACCGAGTCCTTGACCGTCGCCAGACCGACTATCGACATGGCCAAGATTGCGGCCTTGGCCACGCGGGCCGGCTCAATGGTGGAGCAAATCCGCGGGATGCTGCTTGCCCCCGAAGCTCGCAAGCTGTCACCTAACTTTTCTACGGCTCACTTGGCTGCACTGTGCGGCGTTGACAAAGCCCATGTGGCCTATCGAATCACGAAGGACGATCTTCCGTCAGGTCAGCTGACGCCCTCGGGCGGCAAGCGCACTTTCACCCTTGAGGAACTGCGTCGCTGGACCCGCACCTATCGGGCGGACAAGATGCGCCCCGCCGGTCGCAAGGCCATCACGATCGCGGTGGGAAACTTTAAAGGAGGCGTGGCGAAGACGACAACCGCAATGGTCCTCGCCCAGGGGCTGAGTCTGCGCGGCCATCGTGTGCTCGCCATAGACACTGACCCCCAGGGATCACTGACCACTTTGCATGGACTGCTGCCTGAAGCGGAGGTGACTGAGGACATGACCATCGGACCTTTGTGTGATGGCTCCGAGACTGACATCCGCTATGCGATTCGCTCGACCTACTGGAACGGGCTCGATCTCGTTGCCGCTGCGCCCTTCCTCTTCTCTGCAGAATTTGCCCTGCCGGCGCGCCAGATGCAGGAACCTGGCGTCAAGTTCTGGGACGTGCTCAACGAAGGCCTGGAGTCCGTGCGGGATCTTTACGACGTGATCATCATCGACACGCCGCCTTCGCTGTCCTATGTCACGATCAATGCGCTGTGGGCTGCAAACGGCATCGTCGTCCCTGTGCCCCCGTCGGGTCTCGACTTCGCGTCGTCGGCGCAGTTCTGGTCCCTGCTGGCGGACCTTGGTGGCAATCTGGACGGGCAGCGCAAGGATCGCGATGGCAAAGCCTTCGATTTTCTCCATGTATTGCTCAGCCGCGTCGATGCGGCGGATCCGGCGATGCCGGTCGTCCGTCAGTGGATCCAGGCGACCTATGGCGAGTACACGTTGCCGGTGGAGATCCCGAAGACTAGCGTGACTAGTAACAAGGGCGCCGAATTCTCGACGGTCTATGACGTCCAGAAGTACGAGGGCGCCGCGAAGACATATAAGCGTGCGATTGACGCCTACGATGCATTCGTCGAACTCGTCGAGCAATCGGTGGTCGGCGCCTGGTCGGTTCCTAGTAAGCCAAGGCAATGAAATGCTCGGTGGCACTCGGGGCCGGCGGGGAGGGTGTGGAAACCAGGTTTCCAGTTTCTTTGAGTCATGCTTCGTGCATTGGCAGTTACTGCCCGCAACGGTGGATTGTCATTCCTGGCTGCCGAATTTTGACTCTCGCACGGAGACTTCAGCGGCGCCGGCCCAAACGTGGAAAACATGTCTGCAGTGTCTGATCACCAGGGCAGCAAATTGAGTCAAGTCGACCCCCTGTCGCGCGGCTCCCGAAACCGGAGCCGTCGTCCGTCGCAAGCCTGGGCACTCGGAGCAAGGGATCTTGGGCGAGGGGGCCATGCGGAAACTTGGTTTTCACAATTTCGGAAGCAGATGCGCGGTCCTGCCGTGCAGGTGCTCCCATGTGCCTTGCAGCTGCCTTCTCTGTCTAGCCTTGAAGCGGAAGAAGACCACGGCCTCCGCGGCCACGGCGTTATAAGCTTAGCAGTGGAAAACAAGTTTCCACTGCTATCTCCATCGCAGCTCTGGCACGCCAGCATTTGCACGTTGCGACGCAGCGTTGAAGGAGGGGCCTTAACGCCCGCGCTCCGCCCCACCTCGCTCGGCCGACGGGCGGCACTTAGTGCTGATTTCGAAGTTCGCGCTTTCAGCGGCCAATGGAAACCTGGTTTTCGCCTAGGTGCCTTGACCTCACTCAGGAAGCGCACCGGCCGCACAGGGCCGCGATTTAGTCGGTGTGACCCTACTCGTCGGGAAAACATAGGAGCCAGGTTTGTAGCTCCGTGGGCCCACCTGCAAACGTCCAAAACGCGGCGACAAACGCCTACGATTTTGCGCCAGATTAACTCACCCATCACCAATCGGAACACCGCTCATGTCTAGTACAAGGAAGCGTCTGGAAGCCCTGACCGCAGGCCTGATCCTGCCCCCGGCAGATACCGCGCCTCGCGCCGAGCAGGCTGCTATAGCGTCACAGCCGACGCCCCCTTCAGCGCCGGAAACTGTGGAAACCAGGTTTCCACCCGCCCTCACTGGCATGGCATCTGCCCGCACCGGACCCGGGCAGATGCTGGCCTTCAGAGGTCAGATGCAGCAGGCGGAAGGGGAGCTCACGGCCTTGAGAGAGCGTCTCCGTCAATATGACGGGTCCCAGCCCACCCTCAAAATAGACCCAAAAACTATTCGACCGAGCCGTTGGGCAAATCGCCACGAGGCGTCGTTTAAGACCAGCGAGTTCGCCGGCCTCAAAGCCGACATAGAGCACGCTGGGGGCAACATCCAGCCAATTCTTGTGCGCCCGTTGAAGGACGTACCTGGCCAGTATGAGCTTGTCTTCGGACACCGCCGGCATCGTGCCGCGCTCGAGCTTGGCATCGCCGTGCTTGCACTTGTCTGGACGGAAGCACTAGAGGACGCCGCTCTGTTTGCCGCTATGGATCGCGAGAATCGGGAGCGCGCCGACCTTTCGAACTATGAGCAGGGTGTCATGTACCAGCGTGCGCTGGAGGAGCATCTGTTTCCTAGCCAGCGACAACTTGCAGAGAGTCTGGGCGTCAGCCACACCTGGGTTCGAAAAGCGCTCAATGTGGCGCAGCTTCCGACTGCAGTGGTCGAGTGTTTCAGAAGCCCTTTGGACATAACGCATCGCCATGCCGAGCAGATCAATGCAGCCATGGACAAAGATCGACGGGGCGTCCTTAAGCGCGTCGAACGCCTGCGCGGATCCAACCTGTCGGCCACCCAGCTCGTGGCCCGGCTTATCGATGGCGGAGCTGAGGGGCCCCAGGGGCGACTGCAGATTCACCTGGCTGGGAAGCCCATTGGAAGTCTGAAGCGCGGCCGTGCTGGAGACCTCTCAATCACCCTGTCAGCGCAGCCCGCAACTACAGCCGATCTTGACAGCCTCATTAGTGCACTCAGGGAGGCAATCCAGAAAGCACGCGGGTCGATTTGAGCAGAGAAGGGCGTTCGTCTTCAATGTGAGCGTTTTTGGGAAACTGCATTTCTCCCTCGCTTAGCCTGAACGGCGTCGAGATAGGGCCGTTCACACTGTCAGACCGCGTGCGTCGAAGCGGCAAAGGGCGCCCGGCGGTCGGGGCGCGCGCTGGTCGCGCCTTCGTTCAAATCTCGTCTCTAAGCGAATAACTGATGGTGTGAGGAAAATCCCTTCGAAATCAACAACTTAGGTCTCGCTCCGCGGCGTACTCGTACATTGTCGTTGCATTCCTAGACTGATGATAATAAGAGTTATCATCAGCATGGATCGCCGTAGACCTGTAGATTGGCGCGTACGTCCTGGTGGTAATCTGCATGAGCCAGTCAATTCAAGGAGATCGCTTTCACCATTCAGCTCCGTTTGCCGCCACCGCCTGGCTACTCCAGTTGGCTGGACTACGCCGTCGAGACCTTCGACACGCGCGAGCCTTGGCTCCAGAGTCACTTCGCAACCTGCGACAACGGCAACGCCGTCGAGCTCGACCGCGCAGAGATGCGCGAACGTGCGCGCGAAGAGCTGCACGCCCTGCGTCAGGCCGCCGGCCAGGTCGCGCCTGACGCTCCAAAGGAGCGGCCTTGATGGACGAACCGTTTCATGGCGTCAAAGCCGTGGCCTTCGACGTGTACGGCACGCTGGTTCAAATCACGAGCCCGCGCCGGCCCTACAAGACGCTGCTGTCGAGGCTGAGCGACCGGGGCCGCGCGCCTCAGCCTGACGATGGCGCGCGCGTGATGTCGTCGGACGTCGGGCTGGCCGAGGTGGCCGAGCTACTGGGAATGCCGCTGGCCGAGGATGACCTTGAGCCCTTGCGGGCCGACCTGGCAGCCGAGCTGGCCAGCGTGCGCCTCTTTGACGATGCGCTGCCCACCATCGTTGCGCTGCAGCGACGAGGGATCCGCGTCGGGCTGTGCTCCAACCTGGCAGGGCCCTACGCCGCGCCGGTCGAAGCGCTGCTGCCGCCGCTCGATGCATACGCGTGGAGCTTTGCCGTCGGCGCGGTCAAGCCCGAGCCGCGCATGTACGCCCATCTGTGCGAGGCGCTGGACGCGGCGCCCGGAGAGGTCTTGATGGTGGGCGATACCTTGTTGGTGGACTACGAAGGGCCGCGGTCGCACGGCCTGCAGGCCTGCCACCTGGCCCGAACACGCCCCTCCATCGCACAAGCGTGGATCGCCACCTTGGTGGAGCTCGACGCCCGCATCGCCCAGCGCTGATTTCCATGACCACGGCCCCTCGGATCCGTCGCCGTGCAGCCGGCCTGCCCATCGGAGGCGAGCGGCGCTTTACACGAGGGGCAGGGTGATGGGATCCAAGCCTTCCCCCGCGCCCCGCAAGTTGCACCGCGGGCACTTCGCCTTCATGCGAGCCCTGACCCAGGGGCTGGACGCTCGCGCAAGCTGGGACCGCTACCTGCGGCTCGAAGGCGAACACACCGACCTGCGCACGGTGCGCAAGACGGTTCATTGGATCCGCGACGCCTTTGCCGCCGCCGCGAAACGCGAGCACAAGCCCGGTACCGCCCGGCTGATCCTGCTGGATCCCGATCGCTTCTCCACCCCCGTCGTGCAGCCGTCGCTTGCCGAATTCGCGCAGGCGCAGGGCCTGGAGGAATTCTCCGAAGCGGAGCAGGTCGAGGCGTACGAAGCGGCTTATCCCAGCGCCGGCGGTTCGGCAGGGCAGGGCGGTGCCGGATCCTCGCGCCGTGCCCGCGTCATCGCGCGCCAGCTCGAGGCCCTCCGCTGGCTGGAGGCCCTCGTCGCACAGGATCCGCGCCCGGGCGATGGCGTCCAGGCCTGGCTCAATCCCTCCATGGCCGAGCGCTTGATCCGCGCGGGCATGCCGACCCTGTTCACCTTGGTGGAGCGAATCAACGGCGTCGGGGCGCGTTGGTGGGCCCCCGTGCCCGGTGTGGGGCCGCAGAAGGGCGCGCGGATCCTCGAATGGCTGCAGGCCAATGAGGACGTCCTGGGCATGCGCGTGGGCCACCATGTCGCCACGCCCCGTCAAGGGCTGGCGCCTGCTGACCTGGCGGCCGTTGTTCCCGCCGCCACCGCCATCGTCCCCTACGAAAAATTCGTGCTGCCTGCGGCGCTCGACGGCAGTGCGGGGCGTTTTCGGTCCCCGCCGGAGCGGTGCCTGCTCATGGCCCGCAACGACCACGAAGCTATCGGCGCCTGGTTGGCCTCCAAAGGCGCCGGCGGGGAGGGCGGTGAGCTGACAGCGACGCAGCGGGCTTACCGCAAGGAGGGTGAGCGCTTACTGCTCTGGGCCATCCTGGAGCGCCAGAAGCCCCTGTCGTCCCTCTCGGTCGAAGATGCCACGACCTACCGGTCCTTCTTGGCGGCACCGCCATCGACCTGGTGCGGCCCGCGTCATCACCAGCGCTGGTCACCGCTGTGGCGGCCGCTGGAGGGGCCACTGGCGCCGATGGCGGCCCGGCACGCGCTGGTCATCCTGCGCAGCCTGTTCTCATTTCTGGTCAGCCAGGGGTATCTGGTGGGCAATCCATTTGCGGCCGTCGCATTGCCGCCCGCGCCGCAGCGCCCGCTTGGCTCGAGTCGGACCTTGAGCTTCGTCCAATGGGACCACATCGATGGGCAGCTGCAGGCGCTCGAGGACACCGCGGTGAACCGGCGGCTGCGCCGCGCCATGCGCTGGCTCTATGCCACCGGTTTGCGGCTCTCGGAGATCACACGCGCGCGTTGCGACGACCTAGAACAGGTGACCTACCGCACGGCCGACGGCGCGAGCGCGGTCGACTGGATGCTGCACGTGGTGGGGAAGGGCGGTCGCACCCGCCAGGTGCCGGTGCCTTCGGAGCTCGTCGAGGAGCTCGGCCAGGAATTAGCACGGCAGGGGCTGGAGGCGCAGATCAGCGCAGTGAGCAATCAGGGCGTCCCGGTGCTGGCCCGCTTCAGCAGTGACGTCGACCAGCCCCTGGCCTGGTCCGACTCGGGGCTTTATCAGGCAATCAAGGAGTTCCTGGCGTGCGCTGCACAAGGGCTCGACGAGACCAGCGCGGCGCAACTAAGGCGCGCCAGCACGCACTGGTTGCGCCACTCGCATGGCTCTCATGCGCTACAGGGAAGGGAAGGGCAGGCGCCGGTACCGATCCAGGTCGTGCAGAACAACTTGGGCCATGCGTCAGTGGGCACCACCTCGATGTACCTCACGACGGAGCGCGACGAGCGAATCAAGGCCATGCGTGGATTCTGGAAGCAGGCATCTGAAGCGGGTACCGTCACGCAAGCATTAATGAAAAAGCCAGCGTGAGCGGGCTTCTACGCTAACTTCATAGATTCCCGGGGGGAGGCCTATGACGCCCACATGTAGACGCAATCACCTCTGAAGCCA
Organism: Variovorax restrictus; assembly: GCF_051216715.1. Taxonomy (NCBI): domain Bacteria; kingdom Pseudomonadati; phylum Pseudomonadota; class Betaproteobacteria; order Burkholderiales; family Comamonadaceae; genus Variovorax; species Variovorax restrictus. Next base: position 58,853 of record NZ_JBPJZH010000010.1, on the reverse strand, counting down.
AACTGCGTCGATTTGCCGCGCATGAAATGCATCTTTCACACTAAAATGCATCTTTCAACGTGAAATGCATCTTTCATTGAGGTCAAACATGTCGGGTCGCCTATCCAAAGATCATCGTTCCGCGACAAGCGGGCGCGACCTGAAATCGCAGATAGGTTGGGAGCCGGATGGAAAGTACGGCAACACGTGGGTGGAGGTCAAAGACGGCGTCCACAACGCCCGGGATCTGAGATCGGTCCTCGTCAACCTCGCGTACACAGTCAACGCGGATCCTGGAAGCGAAGCGCTTGCGGTCCTGATGAACAGCAGGATCAGTGAGAGCCGGTTGTCCCAGGAAATGTCGATGTTCGAAAGTGTCGTCTCGCCGTCGGTCGCATCGAGAATCAAGGTGGTGCATGGCGACGATCCATCCGATGCGCATGGCCTGTGCCCAGAGCCCGGCTTTGCTGCATGGCTCGGCGACCTCATGCACGAGCAGCAGTCGACCGTTGGAAGGTCCGCCACGAAACACGCGGTGGCGGGCTTGCTGTACCTGCTCTTGCTCAGGCAAAGTCAACCGGTGACGGCAGCGCACATAGGCCAACTGGCGGGTGCCAGCCATCCCACCGTGGCTCATGTGCTCAAGGAGCTGGAGGCCAGCGGCGCGATTGAGCGGTCAAGCGGAGAGATTCACTTCAAGTTCTTCCCCAAATTCTCCTGGACTCGCTGGCTGAACGTCGAAGTGGCAACGCGCAAGAAGGTCGCATTCGCCGACAGATCAGGACACGCGCGATCGCCAGAGAGCATGGCCCGCAGGCTTGCCAAGCTGGACATGAGAGGGGTGGCTGTCGGTGGGCTGCTCGGCGCCAGACATCACTACCCGGGGCTCGATCTCGCCGGCAGCACACGGCTCGATCTGGTCGTGCACGGCACATCGATGACACCGCTTTCGTTCGTCAATGACCTCGATCCAGCGCTTGAGCTCTCAAGGAACAGCGCCGACCGCCATGTCATCGTGGTCCACTTCCTTCCCAGGAATGAGTCGTTTTTTGCGACAGACAAGCAGGGCAATCGCTGGGCAGATCCGATTGTCTGCATGGCGGATCTTCAGGAAGCCGGCTTCGACCATCAGGCCGAAGACCTTCTGCAAAAACTAACGGTCACGCGCGGCTGACATGGAACTGCTGATCAACCCCAAAAACGTCGTGAGCCAAGTTGCTCGGGCCTTGCCTGAAAGCTGCAGGGGCGACGTCATCATCATCGGCAGCTTGGCCGCTGGCTATCACTACTTCAAAGAAAGCGCGGGTGACGGGCTTCGTACGAAAGACGTGGATTGCATGATCTCGCCGCACTCGAATTCCATCGTGGCGGCCAGAAGTGTGACGGAGCAGCTGGTCGGCGAAGGCTGGGAATATAGAGATGACGGCCGATGGGGACGGCCCGGTGGCCCGGAGCAAGCGGTCGACGAACTCCCACTGGTACGACTGCACCCGCCCGGCGAAACAGAATGGTTTCTCGAATTGCTGATGGCACCGGCGGATCTTGAAGACGAGGACGGTGAAATTCCGGGTCGAGCGCTCGAAAGACTGGAGACGAAGGACGGGTTTTTCGCGCTCTGCAGCTTTGGCTTTCTCGCGGTCACTGAAGTCAATCCAGTGATCAGCGAGTCAGGCGTGCGCGTGGCTCGAGCAGAAATGATGGCTTTGGCCAACCTGCTTCACCACCCTGAGATACGTCCGGAGACGATGGCCGCGCCTTTCGCCGGCCGTTCGATCAAACGGTCGAACAAAGATCTGGGGCGCGTGCTTGCACTAGCGTACCTCGCAGAACGCGCGCTCGAAGATTCCACGATGCAATGGGCGCAGGCTTGGCAGAAAGCGTTGGTCGCGAAGTTTCCACGGCAGGCTGCTCGCCTTCTGGCCCGTTCGTGCGACGGTATCCAAGCTCTCCTCGACAGCCCCCAGAACCGCGACGAAGCACTCTGGACGATGAACAACGGGCTGCTTTACAAGTTCAACCTTGACGGCCGGGCGCTGATAGCGATCGGGCAGCGGTTCATGTCCGATGTCGCCGGCCCGGCAAAGGCTCTTGCCCAGCACATGTGATCACGGCCCTTATCTTCAGGATGGAGGGGGCGCATCATTTCGAAGCGGCCGGACCAGTCAACTAGAGCGGGCAACTCGCCGCCGTGTTGGCCGCAGCAGCAGGCAGCCTGGCCTACCGCGCGATGGGCTCGGATCTCGGCATAACTTCGACGCCTCCCCGCGGGTCGCCCACATCACCACGTCTTCCTTTCGGAGAATCACGCGATCGCTGCGCGCCCCGGCGCGCCGCTCCTTCGAAGCCTCGACCACGACCTGCCCTCCGATGCGCGAGCGCAACGTCACGTTTCGGAGCACGCCCGTCGCACCGTTTGAGCCGCCGGCGCATCGCAATCTGGAGGCCGCGCTTAGAGGAAGCGCCGGACAGGCTTCAGAGGTGATCACAATGTCGACATCGCCCAGCTCACCAAATCCAAGAACTCGCACGGTCGTAGCGGAGAAGGTTGAGAAAGCACCCATGATGACCGTGAGAAGGCAGAGGCTCACGACGCCCATTAGCGTGGCCGCAAACCACGTTCTCTTGACGGGAAACTGCGTTGTCACGGCATTGAGAACGATTACGAGGAGCAGCCAAAGGGACGTGAACCCAACGACAGCGGCGGTGCCACGATCACTGTCCGTCGCCACCGACAGCGCAATCTTCATGGCCATGATCATGCTTAGGAGCCACATAAACCCGCTGGTGAACAGTGCCCAGGCGCGCTCAATGTAGCGAGCCGCTGGACGGAGCCTTCGGATTGCGCGCCGACCGCAAATTGGGCTCCTAGACAGGCGGACATAGAACCAGCCCGACGAGTAACGCGATCGCGTATTCGGACCGGGTGAGCGAGCTGCCGGGAAAATAGAGCGCCTGCACAACGATGAGTATGGCGCCCATAACAGCGGGCAGCACAAGAAGCGCGAGGGCTTTCCAACCAATTCTCAGGTTTGCTTCGTCCAAGAAGTATCTGGTGGAGAGGCCGGGAACCGCCAGAATGAAAACTGCGGCTAGCAACGTGCCCAGACCTACGAGAGCGGCCGCATTCAACATCGCTGAAGATCCCGCGAGATTGATGTCGGGCATGAACTCAATGCGCACGAAAAAAGCCCATCAGGATCAAGCCGCCGCACGTTAACGCTGCAGCAGCCAGCGTAGCGATCGGATTTCGTTGTCCGTACTCGAGCCAACAAACGGATGTTTTTTCACGGACGCGCCGGGATGCGATCGGGTTTTTAGGGGTCATAGTGTCCATCGACTCGGAGCGGCAATTGTCATTCGCTCGGCGGTTGCAGCGACAAGCGGACATGAGAGCAGTCCTCCATAGAAATGTCGGCCCCATGTGAAGTACGATAACGACCGCTACCCCTCCTTTGTGGCGTCATTGAGTTGGCTTCTGCTTAGGAAGAAAAGACCGCCTTCGGGCGGTTTTTTTGATGGCGCTCGCAAAAGCTTCAACCGTTCAGCGTTTATAGAATCCCTTACGCGGACTTTGGGCAGCGTGGCATAGCGTAACTTTGCGCTGCAGGTGGGGCCCCACAGCCAATCTGGCGCCCTACGTCACCTTCGACTCAGAAAAGCTCGTCGGGGTTGGGTACTGGGTTCCACTGAAACGTGGGAATTTTCACATTATCGGAATTGATTATTGATTGTTTGGAGAGCTTGACGTTCCCGAGCCGAGCTGCCTTTGGCTTTTCTGCTATGACTTCGGCCTCGGACCCTGGCGAAATCACCAGCGCAATCACGTACCGCCGAAAAGTCTGGTAGCTGCAGTCCACCGTGCCTTCATATTGAAGCAGGGAGAACACATCCATGACGGAGTAATCAGCAGCAAGTGTTTGAGCAATGTCGTCCTTGAGACTAAGAATGCGAGCCCGAGTAGCCGAAGCAGACGATGTCCGCCTCATGAGCATGTGTTGGGCCACTCGATTAAGCATTATGTATTCGATTCAGCATTCTAAGCCTGCACAGTGGCGTCGCATGATCAGTTATACACACAGCGTTCATTATCGTTGTTCTATCCGTTCAGTACGCGTTCTTTTGCCGTTTAGCTTTTGTTTAGCTAAACATTCGTGCGCCTGTCAGTGCCTCAGTGGTGCAGGGGAAAGAGTTCGAAGCGGGAGCGATCGCAGGCCCGTGTTTGCAGCTGGTGAGCATCGCGTCTCAAGTGTTTGCACTCTGTGAACAGGACCTTCATGGCGTATGCAACAGACTTGGTTGGGCAAGATATGCGAAGTAGGCCCACCGCTGCGCGGTGACCTACTTCGCCTACTTATTCGCACTTCGTGCTCAACGTTTCTTGCTCTGCGAGGCTCGGACGCGACCGCATCCGTAGAATCTTGATCACGCCATGACAGCATCGGATCAGCCTCCATCTATCACCCGAAAGGGTACGACACCTATTAAGGTTTATTGCTTACCCGGCGAGGCTGCGGTGATCCAAGAGAACGCAGCGCGCACCGGTATGACCACGTCGACTTATATGCGCAAAGTCGGGATGGGATTCGTGCCTCCCAGCGTCGTTGACCGGGACTGCGTGGACCTGCTTTGCAAGATCAATGCAGATCAGGCGAGGCTGGGCAATCTCCTGAAGCGGTGGCTCAACGACGATATCAAGCTCAGCCGGTACGATCCGGCGCAGACGCGCGCGACGATTGAGTTGACAATGGAAAAAATAAAGGAAGGGCAGGAAGCCCTGCTCTCAGCTACGAAGTCGATTGTAAAATTTTAGCGGCTAAAATTCTGACCATGATTGTGCGTAGAGTTTCCATGCGCTCGACGCAGAAGAGCAGTTTCGGTGGGCTCGCTCGCTATATCACTGACACGCAAGGCAAAACTCAACGCGTGGGTGAGGTCCAGTATTCGAACTTGTTAAACTCAGACTTGACCTGGGCGTTGCATGAGGTCGAGAACACGCAGGCACGCAACGTTCGGGCCAAGGGGGACAAGACCTATCATCTACTGATCTCCTTTGCGCCTGGAGAGGTGCCCAGAGCGGAAATCATGCGCGACATCGAATTGCAGCTTTGCAGCAGTTTGGGATATTCAGACCATCAGCGTATCAGCGCGGTGCACCGGGACACCGACTGCCTCCATATCCATGTCGCGATCAGCAAAATTCATCCAACGCGCCATACGATGCATGAGCCGTACTACGACATGCCAGCGCTTGGCAAAGTCGCTGAGGAGCTAGAGCGCAAATACGGGCTGCAACAGCTTGACCACTCGCGCCGGCGTCTTGGCTCAGAGGGCCGGGCCAGCGACATGGAGCGGCACTCCGGCATTCAAAGTTTGAAAGGCTGGATCCAGAGCGAATGCCTGGATCAATTCTGTGCAGCGGCCACGTGGGAACAACTTCATTCTGCTATGCATGAGTACGGACTCGAGCTTGTTTTGCGCGGCAACGGGCTTGCTATGCGTGACGGCACCGGACGGGCGGTCAAGGCGTCGACAGTGGCGCGCGAATTGTCAAAGCCTCAGCTTGAAGCGCGACTTGGCACATTCACGCCGGCGCTTATAACTAGTGGGGCTGCGTCTCGCCGTAGGTACGAGCCACGGCCCAAAGCCACGACGGTCGACACGTCGGCCTTATTCGAAGCGTACAAAGCCGAGCAAAGCCTCATTGCGGCTACAAGGGCGAGCGTTTTGCTGGATCTACGGTCAAGCTTTGCCCAACAGGTTGAGGCCGCGAAGACCACTGGGCGCTTCCAACGGGCGGCAATCAAACTCCTGGGCGACTCGGCTGGCAACAAGCGTCTGCTATACGCGATGGCCAGCAAGTCGTTGAAGGATGCCATCGAGAAAGCTAGGCGAGAGCGGGTGTTTGCCAGGGAACAACTCACCGAGAAGCACGCGCGCAAGGCGTGGGCTGATTGGCTTCGTCACCGAGCCGGGGAGGGCGACGCTGCTGCACTTGCTGCGTTGCGCGCCCGCTCTGCACCCAATACCGTACCGGTCAACGCGCTTGTGGCAGTCGGCGACCTTAGCGGTTTTCATGAGGACGCCGTGCGTGACAGCGTCACCAAGACGGGAACCGTGATTTTTCGAGCGGCGGGTGGTTCAGCGATCCGGGACAACGGCCAGCGGATTGAGGTAGCTTCCGATGCGACCAGTGCCGCAGTGGTTCAAGCACTGCGCATGGCTTCGTCTCGCAGTGGCGGCCGCATTCGCTTGACTGGCGCCGACGCTTTTCAGGAAAAGGCGGTACGCGCGGCGGCGGCCGCAGGCCTCGCCGTTACCTTCGCCAACGCCACCCTCGAAGGCAGACGTATCGCTTATGTGGACTTCCTACAGAAGCGCAAGCAGGGCAGTGCTGTCCACCCCACAGACTTGGCCGTAACGCGGCCCACCAACCAACCGACCACTTCTTCATCCCTTGAAGTCGACGGCCGGGGTGCAAAGTCGACTGGACAAACGAAGCGAGCGAAACCGGGCATCCGGCCCGTGGGCTCTCGGCCACCCTCGCCGACGCCGCATCAACTGCGCTACTTGTCGGACGTTCAAGTCTTGCGCCTTTCCGATGAGCCGATTGAGCGTCAGATTTCGTCTCAGGCAAGAAGCGAAACAACCACTCAGACAGCGACCCGAGCCCCTGAGTCTTTAAAGGCCCTAGAACCCTCTGCGACGCCGAAGACTCTTAATCGTGCCGTTGCCGCGTTCTTGGCAGAGTGCGAAGCGTCGCGCGTGGAAGGCGTGGCCATGCCTGCTTATACGGAGTACACGGGTGCGGCGGCGGAAGGAAAGTATTCAGGCACGCGAACGAGCGGTGGCAATCGATTTGTTCTTGTGGAGCTTGACGGGACCATTGCGGTGACGCAAATTGATGAGCGTACCGCTTTGCAGTTGCGGCGCTTGAAGCACGGCAGCCTAGTTGAAATCACCACCAAGACAGTCACACCTGTTCAAGCCCAACGCCGCGGCCGTCGTCGGTAACTGCCTTGAGGATCATCCCCCGCAGCTTCAAGGTCGATGCTGGATGTCACCAAACCTTTCCCTAGGGCCCGAAGCGTTATGTATTTTGAAGTTCTGCCGCGAAATCGGCAAGGCTTGTGCCCAATGCGTTCAGCCAGATCTTTAGCTCAATCACGTCTAGCCGCCTTACACCGGTCTCGCACTTACTTACCTCCGACTGCGACCAGTGAAGTCGCGACGCGAGTTCTGCCTGGCTGACCTTGGCTAAGGTGCGTTTTTCCCGCAGCAACTTGAGCAACTGCTTGTACTCGCGGGTGTAGAGAGTCTTCTGCATGGGCGTGGCCCATGAGCTTCCATGCGATCCTGGAATATGCGAAAATCGCATTCAAACGCTGCTCGAGCCGGTGGCATAGCCACGAACTGCTCTTGCTGATGATGATGCCGGCCGGCGGCACTGCTGCGATTCAAATGCTGAAACGTCGACCTGACCTGTCGGCCACTAGTGAAACTGAGGTGCCATGGACGAGTTTGAAGAGTTCAAGCCGCTGCGCGCGGATCGCAGCATGGGTCCGGTTGTTTTCTCCGCAACCAATGCCCAATTTCTGTCCACCGTTCCAAGCGGGGGCAATCCCTGGAAGCTGTGGAGTGCAGACGTCCACGCAGAGCGGACAGGTGGCGGCACCAAGGTATTTAGGGACATCCTCTTTGCCGAGGACGAACTCAACGTCAGCATCTACGGTATCGAATTTGAGGATGGCTATCCTCGCGAGCTTCGGGCTGACTGGGCAAGCAGGCAGAGGGCGTTTATCGAGTTCCTTCGTAACGAACGCGCCAACGACACGAGGAAATTCGGTCCGCTGCGAACGGTCTTCTCAGGTTACCAATACTCCGTCGAGTACAAGGCTACGGCTGCCTTTGGAGCCTTGCTTGGTTCCGAGCGGCGAATAGGCGTCGGATATCTCGACGACGATGGGCAATACGTGCTGCTCGCGATCGAAGGTGACGACTGATGAATGGACGTGCCGAACCAAGCGGGGGCGAGCGCCTACGAGACATCGATACCAAGTCAACTCAGAAGATGATCGACGAGACAAAGGCCATTCAGGCCGAAACGGCCTTGATGATGGCCAAATTTACCCATCGGCTTGCAGAGCAGCACCTGAGGGGCTCGCTGGTTGATCGGCCTTGGTTTCCCTGGGTAGCGCTGCTCGGTGCGATGGCTATCGGTGCGGGCGTCGTGGCACTTCTGGCGCGATAGCGATGAAAGTTCGGGCAGGCGGTTGGTTAGCCGTGCAGCTTCAAACCGCCCTTATCGCCGCTTGCCTGAATGAGCTGACATCGTTCTTCCAAACTCTTCGCCCTCGCGACACAGCGTCCTTGCCCGCTCCATGACCCTGGCGTCCGCAGGACTCAATCGGTCTCTTGCGGAATCGTCGCGAGCGGACGGCGCGTACGGGAACGTAGGCGCACGGAAAGGGGGGCGTGCGTCTCAGGGCGCCCTTGCGTCACACCATTACCACAGGCCCGTTCACGACGCGCGCATAGCGCTCCATCACCACTGCTTCAACGCCCATCCAGCGCGCGACCCGCTCAGGCGCCGTGCCGCGTCGCAGCTGCCGCAGGGCAAAGGTGTGTCGCAACCGGAAGGCGCCCCCTTCATGACTGTCCAGTCCGGCTTCGACCAGCAGCTGTCGGGTGGCCGCATAGTGGGACTGCTTGCTCCACGGCTTGCCGCTGCGCGTGGACGGAAGAAGCATCGGTCCCGGGACTTGCAGTTCGCTGCGAACGGTGAGCCAGTGCTGGAGCAGCTCCCCTGCCCATGGGGCGATCCGCGTCTCGCGGGCCGCGGAGTCGCCGTTGGCAGGTATCGAAATTTTCCAGGGCCGGTCGTGCACCTGGCCGCCGCGAGCGATCACCGAATGCACGGTAAGCGTGCGGACATCCGCCGGCGTCAGTCCGCCACCCAGGTGCAGCGCTACTGCCACCCTGTTGCGCAGTTCCTGCCAAGTGAACGCGGTGTGGGCGTCGCGCCGTCCGCCGCGCAGGCCGGGTCTGGGGCGGGCATTGGACAGGAACGCGATCAGGTGCTTCGCCTCGCCGACGCTCAGGAACTCGGGCAGGGGGTCGGCGTTGGCGGCCTCGGCGTAGCGCACCTGGGGGTTGTGCGCGAGTCAGTCCGACGCCGCGGTATTGGGTTTCCGGCCGCTTTGCGCCGCGTCATGGCGCAGCACCCGGTCAACCAGTCGAACCACGCGCAGCGCATGCCGAGGGGTTAGGGATCGGTCACCGGTCTTCATGCCCGAGCGTGCAGCCTGGAAGGCGTCCAAATCCTGGGCATCGAGCGATTCCAGCGTGACGGCAGGGGACTGACCCAGGCACCAGCCCATGAATCCTCGCCACATTTCCGTGTAGACCTCGATGGAGGCCGGCTGGCGCAGGGTGTCCGTTGCGCGCTGTTCGGCCATCCAGCTCTCGAAAGCCTGGAGTAGGCTGCGTTCGGCCGGATCAGCCTCAAAGAGGGGAAGCGAAGTCAAATGCATCAAATATACTAACGGCGCGCCCATCAGGTTTCCGGGTAACTGGTGTTAAATTCTGAGTTTCGTCTATGTATTCAGACGTATTTGCCGTTAGTACATTACGCAGATTCGTCGCATCCGTCGCCAAGCTAGCAGGGGGGGTGGCCTCGATTGTTGCCTGGCAGTTGTTGCCTCACGCAAGCAGCAGGATATGAAGAGGTATTGACTAGGCCGCGTCGGTGGCTGAACTCAGTTGTGCGAACCTAGCTGCCTGTCGGGGGCCAATGCTCGTCTCTTATCACCTCCCGCCGCTTTGCTGGAAGCGTTTGGATAAGTTGGCTCGACCAACTCGACCGCTGCAGCGAGGACCGCGATCGTTTCCAAGGGTCCACAACCGGGTTGCTTGCAGACTTCAACAGCGACCTGTAGCACGTCCTTCTTCTCGCGCGCTGCGGTCTCGCTCAAGATCGCGCCGAACTCGTGCATCCGCTCCAGGTAGTCCACGCCGAGCAGTTCCTTCGCGGTTTCACGCATCAAGTACAGCCGAGAGGCGAGTTTGATCTTCGATTCAGAGTCCATCGTTTCCATTCTCTACGGTCGTCACGGAGAGTGTTCGATTGCGTCGACGCGCGGAGGAGGGCGAGCGTCTTTCCTCTAAGCGCCTGACGAATCCCCGAGATGCAAAACAAGCGAATGGTAGTGATTCTGCCGGAGAGCTGTACGAGCCTGGCTCGACGCTCGTCCCGCCGAGTCGGTCGACTTCATCCGCCAGTACCCTGCTGACCGCCTGCTGGCGACTCCTAAATCCGTTCTGCCGCAGCGGAAGCGCGCGGACGTACTGCCTGCACAGGGAAGCCTGCTGTGAGCGGCGCGTGCCGTCGCGTCTCCACATCAATGATGGCGCTGCGGTGCGCCGTCGTGTCCGACCCAAAGGCTGATGCGTCGCCTACAAGTGGCGCATGTTGAAGTTGCAAACTCTGATTTCATTTTTCATGAGCAGCAATGAAACGGTCTCTTTCCCTCGTCGTGTGCGCTGCCGCGGTCTGCAGCATGTCGGCGTTCGCCCAGACCGCTGCCAAAGCACCGGCTGGCAGCACCGCCGAATGCAAGGATGGGAGCTACTCGAATGCGTCCAAACGAACGGAGGCGTGCAAGACCCATCGCGGCGTGAAAACGTGGCTTGGCCCGGCCGCTGCCGCAGTTCAGACGCAGTCGCCCGCGGTGAGCGCGACCCAGGTGGCGCCGACAACGGCGGAGCCATCGCGCACCCCAGCCAGCCCGGAGAATCCGCGGGGAAGTGCCTCGCCGGCACCGCGTGCGCTGCCCGATGCCACGAAGTAGTCTCAGGATTCAAGGATGCCCAAGTTGAACCTGGCCTTGCAAGGTGGCGGCGCCCACGGCGCATTTACGTGGGGAGCCCTCGATCGCCTTTTGGAAGAGCCCGACATCGAGATCGGGCGGATCAGCGGCACCAGCGCAGGCGCGCTCAATGGGGCGGCACTGGCTTCAGGGTGGGCTACGGGTGGCCGGGAGGGCGCCAGACGGCAACTCGCTGCGCTCTGGCATCGGGTAGCGACGGCCGGCATCCCATTCACCTGGCTCCTGTTGCCACTGCGCAAGCCGAGCCTCGGCATCTGGGACGATGGCGCGCCTCTCGTATCTCCCTATGTGGCGAATCCTCTGGGCATGGCGCCACTGCGCTTGATCCTCGGGAGCCTCGTCGACGAGGGTGCCCTGAAAAGCACCGCGGCGCCCGAACTGTTCGTGAATGCCGTGAATGTGCACACGGGCGAGAACAAGGTGTTCGGACCCGGAGAGGTCACGATCGATGCGCTTCTGGCCTCGGCTTGCGCGCCGCTGGTGTTCCAGGCGGTTTCAATCGAAGGGGCGTCCTACTGGGACGGAAGCTATGGCGCCAACCCCACGCTGCGGCCGCTGTTCAAGGAGCAGCGCGAGGTCGATCTGATGTTGATCGAACTGGTCCCGCTCGTCCGGCCAGAGATACCCATGACAGCCAAAAACATTCTCAATCGAATCAATGAGGTGGTTTCCATCAACGCGTTGAAGTCGGAGTTACGGGAGGTGCAGGATCGGAATGCCCAAGGTCACCAAGTTATCCGCATGCACGTCGTGAGCCTGTCGACGGCGGGCTCCGAGAGCGAGATCGAACCTTCGATCAAACGCAGCGTGGGTCTCGAATTGTTCGAAAGCCTGCGAGCGACCGGGTGGGCCGCATGCGACCAATGGCTGAACGCCCATCGTGACCACCTCGGCGTGAAGAGCACAGCCGATGTCGATGCGCTGTATCTGGGGCGGACGTCGGCGCCTCCCGCATAGTCCCCGCATGGGCAGGTCCCTGCAATCGCATTGCGCATTACCGGGTAGATCCGCTTCTTGGCGGACTGCGCTGCCAAGCGATGAGGGAACGTCTCGGCGGCGAGGCCCCCCGCTTCAAAGCGTCTTGAGCAGCGCCACCAGCTCGCTCGCATCGACGGGTTTGACGAAGCGGTGGCTGAACACGGCGGATTCGGCCATCTGCCCGTCGCTTTCTTTGCCGTAGCCTGTGATCGCCACGAACACGGCGCTCGACGTCTCAGGCTGTTCCCGGATGCGCCGTGCCAGCTCGGCACCGTCCATTTCGGGCAGGCCGATGTCGAGCAGGCAGACGTCGGGCCGTTCGGCGCGAGCGCGCTCCAGCGCCTGCACGGCGCTGTATTCGATCGCAACGCGGTACCCCAGCTCTTCCAGATAGGAGCCGAGCATCTGAGCCGCATCGATGTTGTCGTCCACCAGCAGCAGGCGCAACGCTCGGGCGCCGTCGCCACGGCGCTCGTCGGTCGGCTCGACCACATCCGCACGCGTCGGCGTGGCGTCGCTCGCCTCGGGCCGGGCGAGCGAGCTGCCGACTCCGGCCGCCAACGGGAGGCAGACGGTGAACGTGGTGCCCTGATCAGGTCCAGGGCTCTCGCAGTCGACGTGCCCACCGTGAAGCTCTGCCAGGCTTTTCACCAACGCCAGCCCAAGTCCGAGGCCACCGGTGGCACGGTCGGGCGTGCGCTTGGCCTGCACGAAAAGTTCGAATACTTGTTCGACAAGCTCGGCCGGCATTCCGACCCCGTTGTCAGCCACGCGGACCACGATCTGCTGGGCCTGAACGTCGGTCGTGAGCGTGATGCGCCCCCCCTCGGGGGTGAACTTGGCCGCGTTGTGCAGCAGGTTGGAGACCATCTGAACCAACCGTTTCTCGTCGCCGTCGACGATCGCGACATCTGGCGACAGGTCCAGCGCGAGCCTGTGGCGACGCGCGCGAATCATGGGGTTGATCTGTTCGATGGCGTCGTTGAGCACATGCCCGAAGTCGACCCGGCCGCGCTCCAGCCTCACGAGGCCCCGCGTAACGCGCGAGACGTCGAGCAGATCGTTGATCAAGCTCGTCATGTGGTCGACCTGGCGCGCAATCACCTCGCTCGTCTTCTTGACCCGCGCCTCGTCGTGCCGTCCCATTCGCAGCAACTCGGCGCCGGCGCGGATCGGCGCCAAGGGATTGCGCAACTCGTGCGCCAGCATGGCGAGGAATTCGTCCTTGCGTGCGTCCTCCTGCTTGAGTTTTTCGATGGCGGCACGCAACTGCTCTCCGGTGGTCTTCAGTTCATCGATGTCCACGATCACGCCGCTCAGGACGTGCTGAGCCCGCTGGCTTTCGAGGTGCCAGTCCGCATGCACGTGGAACCAGCGGCGCTCGCCATCCTTGTGGCACATGCGGATGTCCGCTGCGAAGGGGGTTCGCGGTGCCTCGCGCAGTGCGCGTTCGAAGCGTTCGACAAAGTTGGCGTGGTCTTCCGGGGCGACGAAGCTTATCCAGCTGTCGAAGCTCATCGTCTCGTCGACCTCGGGATGGCCGAGCAGATGCAGAAAGTTCGCGCAGACCCGCATGCGGTCCTCGCGCGGATGCCAATGCCACATGCCGGCGTTCGCCGCTTTCAGGACGCGTCGCGTTTCCTCGCGCTCGGCCACACAGCGCTCAAGCATCTTGTGTTCCGTCAAGTCGACCGTGATCTTCGAGTAGCCGATGAGCTTGCGCTCGCGGTCGATCAGCGCAGTGAGCGCGATCCGGGCCCAGAAAACGCTGCCATCCTTCCTCTTGCGCCAGGTCTCCTCGCGATAGAAGCCGTCCTCTCTCGCCTTGCGGATGTTGTGCTCGGGCCAGCGCCGGGCCTTCTCGTCGTCCGTGTAAAGAAGTCGAAGGTGCTGCCCGATGGCCTCTTCGGCCGTGTAGCCCTTCATGTCTTCCGCGCCCCGGTTCCATGACGTGATGACGCCCTCCGGGTCCATGAAGAAAACCGCGACATCCCGGACCTCTTCTGTCATCAGCCGATGCATTTCGGCAAGCTGTTTCTCGGAAAGCGAGGTTGCAAGGTAGGGCTCGGGCATGGATGGACTCCTTCGATTTCTGGGGATCGCGGTCTGTCCGACAGCGACAGCACGGTGAAGGTTGGGCCGGCCGGACACGGTCGATGCAGTCCTCATCCGTTTACTACTGAAGGCGCCGAACCTACAAGGCGTCGGTCCTCTTCCAGCGGCGACGGTCGCCCAACAATGGTCATCGGCGCCGTGAGCCCTCGCTAAGGTGTCGATAGGCGGCCTGCTGGAACGCGTCGAAGTCTGGCACGCGCCACGTCACCGCATGGGTCATGCCCAAGCGCTCGAGCCAATGGTGCCAGCACCGGAATTGCGCGTGAGAAGGCGAGACGCGAGCGCGTCGGTACTTCATGCGTGCGAGGCATCGAGCGGTGAGTTGCCTCGACTCACCAGAACGCACAGCGCCAGGATCGCAGTGCGACCGATGCTAAGTTCGCAAGGTTCAGCACGCGTTCGCGCTGTCGAGCCATCGACACGCGAAGCGGACGCCCTCGTCGAGATGCTCTGCATCCACGCTGCACATGCGTTCGGTGGGCAGATGCAGCAGCGAAAATGCCGTGCGCCAGCAGAAGTGATCGACCTTGTCTTCTTGCCGAAGATCGATGACTGCATCGATGCAGTGCGTGGAGGCGAGCAGGGCAGCGCGCCGCGTCGGGAAGCGGCCGCCGGCAGACAGCTGATCGTTGATCCGGACAGGTCATCCGGCTCACGGGATCTCGTTCACGACTTGCCTTTGCGCCGCTCCCTTCCGACGACCCCTGCAGCGCAGGCCGGACATCGAGAGGGCGCGCGATGCTCGACTGGACGCCGCAGATACAACGGGAACAGGGGGTCCAGCGCACCTTCGCCTACTTCGACGCGCTGCTCTCCGGCGCCACGTCACACGGGCTGCATGTCCGCGGCTCGCGGGCGCTGTCTCGGGGCACCGCTGCCTTGTCGAGCGAAACAGGTCCGTCGCAAGGCAGATGAAGCAAGCGCAGGTCGATAACCCAGGCGGCGTGCACCCAGTGCGCGATGGGGCATCCGCCTACGAGCGATGCGAAGGCGCATTTCTACCATTCGGGGATGTCTAACTCATGGCCCCAAAGACTCTGGTTGATCCGCCACGGCCAAAGTGCAGGAAACGTCGCCCGCGATGCCGCGGAGGCGGGCGGCTTGGCCGTCATCGACCTTTCTTGGCGAGATATCGACGTTCCGCTCTCGGAACTCGGCGTGGAGCAATCCAGGGCGGTAGGCGACTGGTTCGCCACGCTTCGTGCGGAGGAATGTCCGGAAGTCATCCTGTGTTCGCCCTACCTGCGAGCGCAGGAAACGGCGCGGTTGATCACCGAGGCGGCTGGATTGCAGCACCCCCAGGTACGCCTGCGGATCGACGAGCGCTTGCGCGAAAAGGAGTTCGGCATCCTGGATCGGCTGACACGGTTCGGGATCCAGCAAAAGCACCCGGAGCTCGACCAGCAGCGACTTCACGTGGGCAAGTTCTACTTTCGTCCGCCCGGCGGCGAGAGCTGGTGCGACGTCATCCTGCGCCTTCGCAGTCTGCTGGAGATGATGACGCGCGAGTATGCAGATCGTCGTGTGCTGGTCGTCGCGCATCAGGTGATCGTCAACTGCATGCGCTACCTGCTGGAGCACATGGACGAGCGCGAGATTCTGGAAGTCGACAAGCAAGGGGACGTTCCCAACTGTGGGGTCACCTCGTACCGTGCCGCACCGCACGAGGACGAAGACCAGGTCTTGCAGCTCGACCTGATCAACTTCATCGCGCCGCTGCGCGAGGCGGCCACACCTGTCACCACCGCGCCGGACAGGCCCGGCGCACCGAAGCCGTGAGATGAAGGGCGCTGCTCCTGCGCGTCCGCGCGCGCTCACCGCCTCGGCGCTTGCGCGGTGGCCCTTGCCCGCAGCGGGTGCTGACGCCGACAAGGAGGCACGAGGCCACGTGCTGGTGGTCGCGGGCAGCGACGAGATGCCGGGCGCGGCGCTGCTGGCCGCTGTGGCAGCCCTGCGCGCCGGTGCCGGAAAGCTCACCATCGCGGCACCGGAGCGTGTGGCGCAAGGCCTGGCCCTGGCGATTCCCGAGGCCCGCGTTGTGGGCCTGGAGGCGTCCAAGTCGGGTGGCCTGCTGCCCGGTGGGGCCGAGTCGCTCGAAGCCATGGCCTCGAGGATCTGCGCCGTCGTTTTCGGCCCCGGGATGACGGACGAGGCGCGGAGCATCCGATTTATGGAAGGTGTGCTGCCTCTCTTCAAGCACAGCGTGACAGTGCTCGACGCGCTCGCTATGTCCGCCGTGCAGGCGGGCCCGGTCGATCAGCCGGTGGTCATGACACCGCATGCGGGCGAAATGGCGCACCTGACCGGGCTGTCGAAGGATGAGATCTCCGCCGACCCGCTGCGCATCGCACGGGAAGCAGCATCACGCTGGAACGTCTGCGTTGCGCTCAAGGGGTCCGTCACTTACCTCGCACAGCCGGACGGCACCGCGTGGCGCTTCGATGGCGGCACACCGGGCCTGGCGACCTCCGGCTCGGGCGACACGCTGGCGGGACTGATCGGCGGCCTCGCTGCACGCGGCGCAACGCCGATGCAAGCCACGGCCTGGGGCGTGCTGCTGCATGCGCGCGCGGGACACGTGCTGAGAAAGCGGTGTGGCGAGGTGGGCTACCTGGCCCGGGAACTGTCCGCCGAGGTCCCGGCGCTGATGCAAGGGCTTCGGCCAAAGGCGGCGCCGACCCGGCGCGCGCGATGACGGTTTCCACGTCGCTGCTTCTGCAAGCGAAGTGGAGTAATTCCTACGTTGCATCTGCACCGCGCGGTGGATCTTCCTTATCCCACGAATTCAAATGGAGCTTCTAAATGGCAACTTCCCGCACGCCCGCCGACGCTTGCAGCCTGCTCGACGCAGACCACCGCAACGTCAAAAAAATGTTCAAGGAATTCGAGCCGCTGGCGGAATCGAAGGCCAAGTCCGCCCCCATGAAGCGGCGCGAGCTGGCGGATCAGATCTGTATGGAACTGACGGTCCACGCGCAGATCGAGGAAGAGATTTTCTACCCGGCACTGCGTAACGCCATTAAGGAAGCCGACCTCCTGGACGAGGCGGAAGTCGAGCACGCAAGTGCCAAGGACCTCATCGCACAGATCAAGGACGGCGATGAGAATGACGCCAAGTGGTGCGCGAAGGTCATCGTCCTGGGCGAGTACATCGACCATCACGTGAAGGAGGAGCGCAACGAGATCTTCGTCAAGGCGCGCGCCGCGCGAAAGCTCGACCTGGTCGCGATGCGCGATGCCCTCCAGGCGCGCAAGGAAGAACTGATGGCGGAGATGACCGCCGCTGCGTGACCACACGGGCGTACGCAGGCACACAGCTTGCCCCGGATTCAGTATGCAATTCGGGTCGCTCTATGACCACGCGGTGCGGCTCTCGCCGCGCGCAGCGCACATCGCCGCGGGGCTCCTGGCGCGGGATCCGTCGATCCCGGCACCCCTGCGGCGCTCGCTCAGCATGGCCCTGGGGTCAGCCACCGACCTGCAGGAAATGTCGCTGAGCTGGGGCGCCGGAGACCGCGATGCGAGGGCCGCGTGGCAGTTCGTGCAGGCGTGCCAGGCCGTCTGCGCCGTCAAGCCGGATCCTCGCGCCGGCGCGTCATCGTCCCCTCTGCACTGACGGTGACCACGGATGACAGGCGGGGCGCAGGCATTGCAAAAGAAGACTTTGCCGCAAGCATCGCAAGTGCGTGGTCTGGGCCGCGCGTTCCTGGCGTGTACAACGTGCCCGTCCGGGCGCGAACGTGAACTGATCCCATGTCCCAAGACGCCGCCCCCGATCCACCGGCCCGCAACGTCGACCTCGACGACCTCGAGAAGACTGCGTTGCTGATCGTCGACATGATCAGCTGCTGGGACTTTGTCGATGCGCTGGCTCTCCAACCTTTTGCGTGCCAGATTGCCCCGCGGATCGCAGCGCTCAGGCGGCGCTGCGCGTCCGCGGGCGTTCCCACGGTCTACTGCAACGACAACCGCGGACGCTGGCGATCGGACCGCCGCGCACTGGTCGACAGCGCCATGGAGTCCGGTGGTGCTGGCGCCGAGATCACGCGTTTGCTCCTGCCGACCGACGACGATTACTTCGTTCTCAAACCCATGCAGTCGGCCTTCTACGCGACACCGCTCGAGCTGCTGCTCAAGCACCTGGGCAAGCGGCAGATCATCCTGGCGGGCGTGTCGAGCGACCAATGCATCATGGCGACGGCCACCGACGCAAAAATGCGCGAGATGGAAGTGCTGGTGCCCGCCGACGGCGTCGCCACCCAGTCGGCAGCGCGCAACAGGGCGGCTTTGCTGCAATTCAGGCGCACCCACGGGATCGCCACGCCGCGCGTCGACGACTTCTGAACGACCAGCCGCGCGCTGGCGTCCGGCGCTTTCAACGCTGGCGCCGTCCGCGCCGTTCAGGCACCGGGGGCGAGGATCGAATGCACCGTCCTTCTCGGTGACGACGATTCTTTCGAAGCGCTCTTCGGTGCACCGGCGCGCCACGAGGGCGCAAATGGCGTCCCCGTGCTTCGCGATGAGCGACAGCTCACTGGCCACCGAACCGGTCCGATCGAGGAGCGCGTTGAGGGCCGCACGCGTCACATGGACGAACACGCGCCAGCCATAGCCTGGGCGGACGCTGAATTCGAACCCATCGCCTCATAGACATCGGGATATCGAACAGGGGGTTCCATGTGGCGAGTCTCGGGATGACCTAGGCCACGTGCAACGGGCGTGCCGGGGCATCGACCGTTCACCACCTCTCGGGGCAGAGCTGCGCACCGCGCGATCGTCAGCGCGCCGGACTTGCAGCTACTTCGAAGGCGGCATCGGGCGCGGTGCCGCGGAGCCCCTGTCCGAGCGTGCCGCGTCGCCGCCGGGTGCGCTGCCCGATTGCTTGCGCGGCAACCCGCCTTCCGTGCCACTGCCCGGCGACGCTCCGCTCTGCAGACGTGCCCGCGTCTGCGCCTCGGTGCCCACCAGCTTTCCGTCATTGGAGCCATTGCTGGCCCGCTGTGCCCTGGAATCGCGCGTCGCGTTGGGCTTTGGCGCGGAGGCTTCGGGGACGGGAAGCGTGCCCTTCGGGTTGCCTGTCGGCTGTGCGTGTGTTAATGCCACGACGCCGAACGATGCGGCCAGCGCCAAGGTCCAGCGCAGCGGGTGAAATGGATGTCGTCTCATGTGTTTCCTACTTGAGTGAAAGAGGCACGGCGGTCGCCGCGCGCACGGGAACGAATATGTGGGTGGCGTCAGGGCAGGCACCGTCGCGTGCGCAGTCGGGGCGCCTTCAACGCTGACCCGGCACCGCTGGCGGCGAGTGGTGCTCGGCACCCGTCGGGTCTGCGATCTGCACCGTGCGGCCCTGCTGCCAGCTGTCCGCCCCCTCGACGACGGCGGGAGCAGCGATCGACGCGCGGTCCTGCCTTTTCTGCGCGCTGTCCACGCCGAATCGACGGTCGCGTTCAGCCACCATCGCGGGATCGACCTGACCGTCTGCGGTGAAGCCCATCATCAGCTGTGGAACGCCCAGCGGCAGCACCTTCTCGCGGTCCGTATGCCAGGTGTGCCAGGTCTTCCCATAGGTTCCGACGAGCTTCTCCATCAGCGCATGCTCCGCCGCCTGCGGAATGCCGGGCGCGATGAGCTGGCCCGACTTCACCTCGTGCACATGGCTGTGCCACAAGGCCTTTTCCTCGGGCGGCAGCGACTTGAAGAGCCGTTCGCTGACGATGTACTCCACGCCCATGAGCTTGGCGTTCTTCTTGTTGCCGTCGTAGATGACGCACTGGATCGCCTCCTCGTCGAGGATCGCGCAGTAGTGGTGAGCCTCCATCTGCTCCTTCATGTGCCCACTGTAGAAGTGGAAGCCGTCCAGGTAGGCATTGATCGCTTCGATGGGGGGCCTGTCCTGCAACATAGCCGCACCCTTTTCCAGTGTCTGGGTGATCGCGGACTTCGCCTGGCCCGGGGCTTCGACTTTCGATCCAGTGTTGCTGCCTCCGCAGGCGCTGAGCAGCTCTACGCCATCTCGATCCTCTTCGTGTTCCTCTGCCTGGCCGCGCTTTACGAGAGCTGGTCGGTGCCCTTCTCCGTCATCCTGGTGGTGCCGCTGGGCGTGGTGGGGGCGCTGCTCTTCACCTCGACGCGTGGGTTGAGCAACGACGTGTACTTCCAGGTCGGCCTGTTGACCACCGTGGGGCAGCGGCGTGCCGTGGCTGTTGATGTGGTCGGCCCCCTGACTTGGTTCGAGAGGGGGTCGAGATGCAGGGTCGTCGATTGCGCGATCTGGCCGCCGAGAGCGGTCCGATCGCGCCGCCGGAATGAGCTGCCGTGGCATTGGCCGCCGGGCATGTCGTTTGCCCGTCTTCGATCACCATAAGCCGGAGGCGCTATGCCAGAAAAATACCTTGACACGCTGGTTCGCAGGAACATGCCGTCTTTCGTGACCGAGCGAGGCGAACTGCGGGTGCTGCGCCGGCTGCACGGCGCTGGCTACGTGGACGCGCGCTTCTATCCGGAAAACCGCACGACCGACCAGTTCGCCGAACTCAAAGGCGTGACGCCGCTCGGGCGGCGGGTTCTGGGCATGGTGAGGCGCTCGCGCGCGCCGAGTGGAGGTTGACATGGCGCCCGCGTTGTTCCAGCGAGTGGCGAAGTTGGGCCGCCCTGGACCCGGTTGATGCATCACTTTGGAGATCCCCCATGAGCGACGAACGAACCCGAACCCGGTATGTCCCGCCGACCCCGGCCGACCCGACGCAGAACCTCCAAGAGCTGAAGGAGACCAAGGAGCGTGCGCTGAAGTCGCCGGAATTCAGAGAGGCACTTCGGGAGGACGACGCGCGCGAGTCCGGCGGTGAAGAAGACCGACCCCCTGACCTCGCAGGAGCGCGAGGCCTCTTATGCGCAGCGGGAAGAGGGGTACACCGACGGCGAGTCATGAGGGCCCCCCGCGAGTGAATGCAGGCGGTTCTCGGCGAGCAGCCCGTCCTTCGGTCCAAAGGCATTTGGGAAGTTACGACTGGGTTCTGGCGACGGATGCGGTCGCGCTGGGGTAACTGGCAGACGCTCCCGGCGACGGCGCTGTCGTGACAATTGCCGCGTCGGCTCATGCCAGCGATCAAATTGTGGGCGTGCCGGCAAATGAGCCTGAAGTTGTCGAAGGTGCCTGTGACCAATGCCTCTGTCCAGACGGCCTGTCTTTGAACCGGAGGTTTATGGCGGCCGCGCTAAGGTCGATAGCCGCATGCGTCACGACGAGCGCATCGCGACTGTGTGGTCTAAACCCGACGCGCGTTTGTCTGTGCTGCGGCGGCCAATGCACCCGAGCGGTCGACTGACCTAAGCAGCCATCTACGTGCCTGAGGTCAGCGCGTCCGTACCGTCGGAACAGTCACCTTGCCGCGAAGTGCCTTTCGACCGCGGCCACGGTAGGGCCGACAGCTTTTACGGCTTCTTGCAGCTCCTCGGGCGTGACGCCGAACTTCTTGGACCAATCGCGCAGTTCGTAGTCCTCGTGCACGTTGATCCGTGTGCGGTCTTGCCCGCCTGATAGGGTCTTGTCGTCTGCCATACGGTTCTCCTTAGGTGCGGGCCGCCTGGATGGGGTCCGTGCGCCATACTGTGCCGCGCACCTGCTACTGCAAGCAGGCGAGGAGATACTTACAGTGGAGGGGCAATCCGACAGCGCGGTTGGCTGTCCGCTGTCCAGTTGAAGCGAAGCTCCGATTAGCCTGTTGACATGGCTGCAGCATCTTCGATTACGACGGACCCTCTTGAGCGGTACTGGTCCAAGCGCGATTTTGCGGTCACGTCGGAACCTCGCGGCGAGCGCGGCTCGGGCACGTCAGCCCTATCGTTTGTCATCCAGAAACACGCCGCCTCGCGGCTGCACTACGACTTCAGGCTCGAGCTCGACGGAGTGCTGGTTTCCTGGGCAGTCCCGAAAGGGCCCAGTTTCGACCCGGCCGATAAGCGCATGGCTATCCACGTGGAAGACCACCCGCTCTCATACGGGTCGTTCGAAGGGACCATTCCTCCGAAACAGTACGGCGCCGGCACCGTGATCGTCTGGGATAACGGTACCTGGGAGCCAGTGGGCGATCCTCACGAAGGGCTCGCCAAGGGCAAGTTGGTTTTCCGGATGCATGGGCAGAAGCTGTCTGGTCTCTGGGAGCTGGTCAAGATCGCCAAGGGTGGTGAGATGCAGGAGCCGTGGATTCTTTTCAAGAAGCGAGACGAGTTCGCACGCCCCAAGGCGGAATACGACGTCGTCACAGCGCTGCCCGATAGCGTCATCGCTAAGCCGCTAAGCCGCTAAGGCCAGCGTCTCCTGGAGTGAAGGAGCGCACGGTGTCTGCGAACCTTAAGGCACCTGCAAAGATGCCGCCAGCGCCGGCCGCCAGGCCAGGGCACCCGGGCGTGCCAGGTGCCGTGAAAGCTCCCCTTCCCGTCACCTTGGGTCCGCAACTCGCCACGCTGGCCACCGGGGTGCCATCCGCCGGGACATGGCTTTACGAAATCAAGTTTGATGGCTACCGCGTCATGACGCGGATCGACAAAGGCAAGGCCCAGGTCATCACCCGCGGAGGGCACGACTGGTCCGACAGGATGCCGCAGCTCGTGAAGGAGCTGGAGCAACTGGGGTTGAAGTCCGCCTGGCTCGACGGCGAAATCGTCGTACTCGACGACAACGGCTTGCCGAGCTTCAACGCGCTGCAGAAAGGCTTCGACCGCGGGCGTGGCAGCGCGGACATCGTGTTGTTCCTCTTCGATGTGCCCTACTTCGAAGGTTACGACCTCAGGGATGTGGAGCTCGCGTCACGGCGCCATTTGCTCAAAGCGCTGCTGGACGAGCGCGCGACAGAGCATGTTCGGTTCAGCGCTGATTTCGAGGCCGACCCCGCATCAATCCTGCAGTCGGCATGCAGCATGAACCTGGAAGGCGTCATCGCCAAGCGGGCGGACTCGCCCTACTCATCGCGCCGCACGGAAGCCTGGCTCAAGCTCAAGTGCAAGCAGCGGCAGGAATTCGTGGTCTGCGGCTACACCGACCGGACTGACGGGTCGCCGCAGGTAGGCAGCCTGCTGCTTGGCGTACACGCCTCCGATGGCCAACTCGTTTCGGTCGGCAGCGTCGGAACGGGATGGGACGCACAGGAAGCGACCGACCTGAAAGGCCGACTTGCCAAGCTCGAGGTCGCTGAGCCCCCGTTCTCCGCCGGCGCTGCGAAGCCTGGCCGCTGGTCGAAACGCAAGACAGGAAGCGAACGCTGGGTGGCCCCAAAACTCGTGGCGGAGGTCACATTTGCGGAGTGGACCCCAGACGGCCAAATCCGGCACGCTTCCTACCTCTCGCTGCGCACTGACAAGCCTGCGTCAGCCATAACCCGCGAAGCGGTCAAGGTCGTCGCACAGACGGCTAGGGCAGCCGGGCGCAAATCAGCGGGAACCGTCAAGGTCAGCAACGCAGACCGAGTGATCGATGCCAGCACCGGTCTGACGAAGCTCGATTTGGTGCGCTACTACGAGTCGGTGGCCGACTGGATACTGCCGCACCTCAAAGGACGGCCTTGCTCGCTCGTCCGTGGCCCAACCGGCGTCAAAGGCGAGTTGTTCTTCCAGAAGCATGACGACAAGCTGAGCATGCCGGGGGTCAGGGAACTGGATGAGAAGCTGTGGCCTGGCCACAGCGCCTTGCTGGAAGTGGGCACCTCGAAGGGGTTGGCGAGCGCGGCGCAGATGAACGTTATCGAGTTCCATACCTGGAACTCCCTCGCTCGCAACATCGACAAGCCAGATCGCATGATCTTCGACCTCGATCCGGGCGAGGGAACTACCTGGGAACACATCCAAGAAGCGGCCGTACTCGTGCGGACCCTGCTCAAAGAACTCGGTCTTGCCTCGTGGCTGAAGACTTCTGGGGGCAAGGGACTCCACGTCGTCGTTCCGCTCGCGCCACAGTTCGACTACGGCACGGTCAAGGCGTTCTCCCAGGCCATCGTGCAGCATCTGGCCAAGACAATTCCGTCGCGATTTGTAGCCAAGAGCGGGCCGTCGAACCGCATCGGGAAACTGTTCGTCGACTACCTACGAAACGGGCATGGCGCGACCACGGCTGCGGCGTTTTCTGCGCGTGCCCGGCCTGGCATGGGTGTGTCGATCCCCGTTGACTGGGAGCAGCTTCCGAAGCTGCGCAGCGGAGCCCAATGGACTATCGCGACCGCCCGTGAGCATCTGTCGTTTCTGACCGCCGACCCTTGGGCAGACTACTGGACGTCGAGGCAGCGGCTGGCTGGCGCGATGAAGACTCTGAGCTTCAAGCCCGTACGGTGATCCGATGTTTATCGTCACCCTTACCTACCTGCGGCCCCTTGCAGAACTCGATGCGCTGATGCCGCAGCATGTCGCCTGGCTGAAGGAACACTACGATGCTGGCCTCTTCATCGCCTCAGGGCGCCAGAAGCCAAGAAAAGGCGGGGTGATCCTCACACGCACGGTGAGCCGTGCTCGCCTGCAGGCGATCCTGGCGAAAGACCCGTTCGTGAAGAGCGGTTGCGCGACTGCAGAAGTTGTTGAATTCACGCCAAGCATGACGGCGCCGGGTGCCGAGGCATTGCGAGAAATTTGAGGAGTGCAACGCGAGGCGGCCAGGCGCGATGATTGTCCGGCGCGCTCCGCTACTGGGGCCGGTCCCAGAGGCAGGCTACTTTGGTTCGCCCGGAGCATGAGAGGCGACCGCTTCTCCCTTCAGGCCATGCTAACGTTAAAGGTACCAACGCCTTACCCCACTTCGCATCAAAACATATGAGTCCAGCTAAGCCTAGCAGTGCGGCGGCCCCAATGTCCTTGCAGGAACGGGAAGAGCAGTTGCGCTTAGCCATCGAAGCTGCCGAGGTCGGCTTGTGGGACGTTGATGTTGCAACCAACACGCTGTACTGGCCGGCGAGAGTCAAGGCGATGTTTGGCATCTCCCCGGAAGCTGAAGCGACATTGGACGATTTCGTAGCATGTCTGCACCCAGCCGACGCAACGGCAGTTCTGCAAGCATTCGCGGCGGCCCAAGACCCGACTCAGCGCACTGTCTACGACGTCGAATACCGCACCGTCGGCAAGGAGGACGGGCTCATACGCTGGGTGGCAGCCAAGGGCCGCGGAATCTTCGACGGTGACGGCCATTGCATCCGCGCTATCGGCACTGCGATTGACATCACCGTCCGCAAGCGCGCCGAAGCGCTGCAAAGCGACACCCAGGAGCGCCTAGAGGTGCTGAACCGCATCGAGCGTGCGACGCACCCGCTTGTGGACGCCCTCGACGTGATGCAGGTGACGGCACAGCTGCTTGGCGAACATCTTGGCGCTACGCGCTGTGCCTATGCGGATGTTGAGCCCGACAACGACCGGTTCAACATCCGCAGCGACTGGGCTCAGCCAGGCGTCCCCTCAAGTGCCGGTGTGTATTCCCTCGACCTGTTCGGCTCCCGAGCGACAGCGAACCTACGCAACGGCCGTCACCTAGTGGTACACGACGTGGACCGAGAACTCGGCGACGACAACGGGGGGCGCATGTTCAACGCTATCGGCATTAAGGCCATCGTGTGCGCCGGCTTGATAAAGGGTGGACGCTTGGTGGCGATGATGGCAGTCCACCAGTCCGTCCCCAGGCAATGGTCCGAGGAAGACCTCCGGATGATTACCGAAGTGGTGGATCGTTGTTGGGCTCACATCGAACGCGTGCGCGACGCAGCCATGCTGCGCGATCAAGACCGCCGCAAGGATGAGTTCCTTGTGACGCTGGCGCACGAGTTACGCAATCCCATCGCGCCGATGCTGTACGCCATCGCCCTAATGAGAAGAGATCAGGACCCGTCGCGGTTGGCACGCCGAGTGGACGTCATCGAGCGGCAGGCGGCTCACATGGTTCGCCTGGTGGATGACCTGCTCGATGTTTCCCGCATCAACCGCGGCCTCGTGGAACTCAAGCGCGAAGTGGTAGACATCGCGCCGCTGCTGGTCCAGGCCGTGGAAGCAGCGACGCCAGCATTGGACAGCGGCCGCCATCATTTCGGCTTGGAACTGCCAGGTACGCCCGCGCCCGTGAACGCCGATCCTGCCCGAGTAATTCAAGTCGTGACGAATCTGCTAAATAACGCGGCCAAGTACACGCCCGACGGAGGAGAGATTCAGCTGTCGTCCTGGGTTGAAGGTGAGACGGTGGTTGTCGAGTTGGAGGACAGCGGCTTGGGCATCCCGAGGGAAGATCAAGTCCGGCTATTCGATCTGTTTACGCAGCTTCCACACACCGGGAACAAAGCACACGGCGGACTCGGGATCGGTCTGTCACTCGTCAAGAGCCTGGTCGAAATGCACGGCGGCAGGGTGAGCGTACGCAGCGGGGGCCTGAACCAAGGAAGCACCTTTCGCGTCGAACTGCCCACGGCCGTGTCCGCCGCCCATCCCACGAATGAAACGCGCGCAGCTGCGGCGGGAAATCACGGTCGGGTGCTTATTGTCGAGGACAACCTGGACGGCCTACGCACACTAGTGGAGTTGATCGAATCCAACGGGCACGCTGTCCTCGGGTTCCCCGACGGGCCGGCAGCGCTCCGTGCTGCGGCAGAGTGGCAGCCCGACCTCGCATTGCTCGACTTGGGCTTACCCACGATGGACGGTTACGAAGTCGCGACGCGACTTCGCAGTGATGCGGGCCTGAATGACATCCGCATCGTTGCATTAACTGGATGGGGAAGCGAACAGGACAGGGCAAGAACTACCGCCGCAGGCTTCAGCGCCCACCTGACAAAACCGATCATGCCGGCCAAGCTTCTACAGGTTATCGATGATCTGTTGGAGGGTCCAGGTTCTGGCCCGACCAGTACAACCATGCAATAGCCTGTTGAGTCCGATCCGGGTAGATTTTGATTCCGCTGAAACGAGCGCCACCTGTAATGCAATGCAATGCACCGACGTTAGTTTCTCGGCACGCCTGAAGCGCTCGCGATCACCCTGGTATCGCCGTCCAAGGCTGACATCGCGCTAGGCCGCGTTTCCATCTTCAGCGCTTCGGGGCTGGCACTAATCGGCCACGCCATAGGTACCGTGGCGCAGGTGCCGCTTCCAAGCGGGCAGACCATTGACGCACGGTTGGTGGCAATTCGGCCTTGTGCTGACCTCGTGTCGTGCACCTTCGTGATGGGAGACTTGAATGCTGCTTGACGAACAACGTACTAGCTACCCCCTGCGGCAGCCGCTGTTTCCGGGCGCGCCGGGTTTGCCGATATTCGAAAGACCCGGTGTCGTGGACTGGATGTCTCGACCAGATCGGTATCTGTCGTATGCGAGGGCAGAGGCGGATCTACGCAACGGAAGAGCGCGCTCTGCACGAAGCTCAGCAAGTCATTAGGGATGCGCACGGTACCGAGGTGGTCTTCCGGCAACCGGAAATTCACAGCTACCTAGACACCGAGCGGGACTCATGGGTCGAACCAGTGATTTTTGTGCGCATCAAGTGCCCCCATGCTGACGCACGCAACATCCTGAAAGAACTTAGTCGCCGAGAAGTCAAGATCTTCGACACCGATATGCAGCGATATGACTTGGTGATTCGCGCAGAAGGACGATTGACGCGACTCCTGGGGCTAACTTTAACCGTCGCTTCTGTCGCGCAAGGTCATGCTCGGTCTGGACATGGCTGGACAGCTACCAGCAACTACCAACTCCGGGGCAGACAGGAGCACGCCGACGGCCCGACTCCCAGCGCAACGAGACAGGCCCTTGACTCACCATGTCCTCTACTTCCTCGAAGTGAAAGCATGAGCGTTGCGGTGCCGTTTCCTTACTTTCGCTTCGCCTTTCACGGGCCCGCAGAGCTTCGACCCGATGTGGACCCTTCTTCCGGAGAGCGCGGTGAAGCGCTGGAGGCTCACTACGAACGCATCAACGCGCCTGGCGACCGGTTGCACGGCTTGC
This sequence comes from Variovorax restrictus, assembly GCF_051216715.1. NCBI lineage: Bacteria > Pseudomonadati > Pseudomonadota > Betaproteobacteria > Burkholderiales > Comamonadaceae > Variovorax > Variovorax restrictus. The sequence goes on along the minus strand of NZ_JBPJZH010000010.1, from coordinate 30,942 downwards.
CGGCCATGCCCCTACGTCTTCACGACCCACAGTTGAGGGACCGTGTCAGGGAAGCCGACGGTGAGTTGTACGCCTATCTCGAGTGTGTGCGGCAAAGTGCGCCAATGCCGGAGCGATGCAATGCATCCGAGCTCGTGGAGCCTTGACCATGACCAACCTCAAGCCGATCGCCACTGGCCGGAAGTGCCCGCACTGCGAAAGCTTCCTGAAGGTGTACAAGGGACCAAACTCCATCACTTCTGATCCTCAGCGGTGACGAATGCGAAGCGCACAGCGATCGTCGCCAAGCATGAGTCACTACTTGGCGCATGCACTTCCGCATCTTGAAAGGCTTCGCTCGGTCAAATGAAACACACTCTTGTTGATATGGTGTTGATTTTATGTTGATGAACTATTCTGTGTGGCACGGTTATTCGAGGGAACCGGCATGTTGACCTACATCTATTTCATCGCCATCACGGCGGAAGCCATGTCTGGGGCACTAGCTGCTGGACGCCGAAGCATGGATGTTTTTGGAGTGGCAGTTATCGCTTTCGTCACCGCACTCGGAGGGGGCACGGTGCGTGACCTCATCCTGGGCAACTTCCCCATTGGCTGGACTCAGCACCCCGAATACGTGGGCGTAGTGATTTCCGCCGGGCTGCTGACAACATTGATCGCACCCTACATGCACAAGCTGAAGCGTCTTTTTCTGGCGCTCGATGCCATGGGACTGGTCGCCTTTTCGCTAATAGGCTGTGACATTGCGCTTCGCCTCAACTACGCACTGCCTGTGGTCATCATGGCCGGGATGATCACCGGTATCTGTGGGGGAGTGCTACGTGATGTGCTGTGCAACCAAATGCCGGTTGTTTTCCAGCGCGAGCTCTATGCGAGCGTCTCGCTTGTAGTGTGCTGCCTTTTCCTCGCCCTGCGCGCGCTCGACGTCGATCACGCGACGAACATCAAGCTTAGCTTTGCACTCGGGCTCACGCTGCGCATGCTGGCCATTTGGCGCAGTTGGAAGCTGCCGACTTTCTCTTACCAGCAGCGCTGGGAATAGCCGCTTCTCTACTGTTGCGCTCTGCTGAAGCACGCTTGCGTATCTGTGGCAGCCGTCACGCAAGTTCAAGCACGCGCTTTGAACGAGACCACCCCGCGGCGCATCATATAGGTCGGAAAGCGAGGTTGCGGGGAAGAGCTGTGCCCGTGTCATTTTGGTTCCGGGATGCCCTTTGCGGCCAGCCAAGCCTTCATTTCCTCGATCTCATGGCGTTGCGCAACGATGATTTCTTGCGCCAGCTTGCGGTTCACGGGGTCCGTTCCATATTGCAGCTGAATCTGCGCCATGTCGATCGCACCCTGGTGATGCGGGATCATGCCGAGCACGAACGCCACATCCGGATCGGGATGCTGAACTCCCTCCTGCATCGGGCCATGCATTTTTGCCATGCTGGCTTCATAGGCGTCGCGTGCTGAACCGGATACGCCTGCAGGCGGCGCGGCATGCCCGACGGCGTGAGCGCCTGCCGGGCTGGGTGGTGCGGACGCCTTCCCGACGGCCTGCGGTCCATGCGGGTGTTCGGTGCTGTATGTGTGGGTCGCTATCTCCGCGGTGGATGTGTTTGCTTCACCGTTCGGCCCGTACAACGCGAGATGCAGACCCCAGTACCCGCTTGCAAAGACCACCAATGCCGCGCTGAGCATCGCCGGAATGGTCCAGACTGAGCGCCGGATGGCGAATCGCATCTGAGGCGTCGGGTCTGCGGCAATGGCCACGATGATCGCCATGATGAGGGCATGACCCACCATGTCGATACGCCCGAACGGATATACAGCAGCATTGAAGATAACGAACAGCGTGATCGCCGACAGGCGCCTGACCAGCGCCGTCCAGAGCAGGCCGAAGCCCATCGTGAACTCGGCGACCCCGGCCATCGGGATGAACACGTCCCGCGGCATGCCGAATGTGAGGAAAGGCTTCTCTTCGACGAGCGGGTAGAACCAGTCCGGGTAGGCGAATTTCTCCAGGCTGGACCACATCAGGGCGATGGCCACGCCCCAGCGCAGAACCTCGAAGCGGTACTTGCGCCACTCTGGCTTGCTTGACGATTCGAGCACCAAGTAGCCTGCAACCGACACGCCGAGTGCCAGGTAGTCCAGTAGGTGGAACAGGTCATATTCGGTGAGTGCCAGCACCCACAGAAGGATGATGCCGGCTGCGGCCAGCGGCATCGTCCGGCGCGAAAAGACAAAGGCCGCGATCAGCAGCTGCATCCATGACACCCACTCGTTCGGCGTCTTGAGGTCGGGCGTCAGGTAGACGCCCCCGACCGCGAAGATCGCGACGAAGAAGGCTGCGATCACCACCCGCAGAAAGTCGTCAAGTCGCAGCCACAGGGGGTTCATCACCTTGTCCATGCCGGCCAGGATGCTTTGTCCGGTGGGCATCTTCTCGATGGCCCGGGTGGCGAGGAAGAACATCAAGACCAGTGCAATGCCGATCCAGAACCACTGGTTGGTGAGCGTTGCGCTCAACGATTGCGGCGGCGCGCCCACGATGTAAGGCGCAAACCATTTCACATGCGCGTGGGCAGTCAAGGCCACTCCGGCGCCGGCCAAGGCTGCAATGCGTAGAAGCGTCCGACGCTGACTGACCAAGGCGCCGTCAAGCGCACCGCTTGGGTTTTTCTTCATATCGACTTTCCTTCTGAAACGATTTCAGGTTGCAGCACTGTCACCAGTAGCACGGTGTCCCGATGCGCCTGCACGCGGTGAGGCTCTGCGGCGGGCAGCATGACCAAGCTGCCTTGAACCAATCGACACGTCCGCGACGGCGTCGCAACGTCTACCTCACCCGAGAGGCATTGAACTGTGATCTCGCCAGGCACGTGGTGCTCGGGAAGTGCTTGCCCTGCTGCGAGTAACACTCGCATGAGTTGAAGATGCGGCGTCTTGAGCAGGCTGCTGCTAACCGCTGTGCCAATCGCCTCGTTGGTGGCGTGCAGATCGATGACCTCGAGAGGCTCGGCATGTTTGAGGGCCATGGCGCTTTGCGTGTGAAGTCGGAAAGGTACGGTCGATGAGAATCCCACCGCTTGAGGCGATCATAAGATACATTCCCCATATACCTTTATGAATACCCCACCCCTCCGAACAACTAAGGACGCAGAGCTCGAGCGCAACCTGTGCACCGAATCCGAAGTGGCTACCCTCGTACACACGTTCTATGCGCGGGTTCGTGAGGACGAGGTGCTGGCCCCGATCTTCAATGCACACATCAGTGACTGGGACCGCCACTTGACCAAGCTGGTAGATTTTTGGTCGGCCATTCTTCGGCGCACTGGCCGATTTTCGGGCGCGCCGTTGCCCAAGCATGCCGTGTTGCCCGGCCTTTCAGCAGCGCTGTTCCAGCGCTGGCTGCGGTTGTTCCGAGAAAATGCCTTCGCGCAGCCCAACCAGGCGATGGCAGAGAAGGCCTGTGCTATGGCCGAGCGCATTGCACAAAGCCTGTGGATGGGCTACCAGATCAGCCGTGACCCCGACGCCCTGCCTGCGGCGCTTACCAACCGAGTGGCATGACGGAGCTTTTGCGGTTCAAGGAGCCGGAGAGGGCGAGGCCGCTCCCGGAATGGGCGGCTTTCTTGGAATTGGGATTTCGGCCGCTGTACCTGGCCGGCTGCGTTTGGGCCGCCGTATCGGTGGCGCTGTGGGTGTTCGCGCCCTGGCTGCTGCGCGGGAAACTGGCCGGTGTGATCTGGCATGCGCATGAAATGCTCTGGGGCTTTATCGCCACCGTCGCGGCGGGCTTCCTGCTAACGGCAGCCAGCACCTGGACGGGCACCAATCCGTTGAAGGGCAGGGCGCTGGGCGCCTTATGCCTGCTGTGGATTCTGGCGCGAGTGGGTTACCTCCTGCCAGGAGGCACCGCTTTCGCACTGGCGGTTGCCTGCGAGGTATTGTTCTTCGCCGGGTCGGCCCTGGCCCTGGCGCGCGCGATCTACGGTTCGCGCAATAAACGCAACTACGGCGTGCCACTGCTGATATTCGCGTTGGGCGGGGCTGATGCTTTGTTCCTGCTCGCGGCGTGGCAGGGTGACTATGAGTGGCTCATGCAGTACTTCAACACCGGTCTGCTCTGCATGGCGGTGACCGCGCTCCTGGTGGCACGCCGCGTCATACCGTTTTTCGCAATGCGCGCGGTGCCGGGTTTAATCATTCCGATGCACACGGGTAGCGGCCATTGGCAACTCGCGGCGGGCGGCCTTGCCATTGGCTGCGGATTGATGAATTGGGCAGAGGTCTCGGCCGTGTTCCTGAGCGTGGCTGGCGTGATTGCACTTGTGCAAGTCCTGGCTTGGAAGCCGGCAGCGGTGCGGCGCTTGCCGTTGCTGTGGATCCTGTATGTCGGGTACGCCGCGATAGGGGTGGGGCTGCTGGTGGCAGCTGGGCACGCTGCAGGTGAGGTGGTGCGAGCCGCTTGGCCGGCACATGTGATCGGCGTGGCCGGATTCTCCGTGCTGATCGTCGGCATGGTGACACGCACAGCGCTGGGGCATCTGGGGCGGCCGCTGCGCCCGGACAGTCTCATCGTGTCTTGTTATGGGCTGGTGATCGCGGCTGCGGCGTTGCGCCTGCTGGCGCTGCTGCCGACCGACCTAGCGTTGGGAGCACTGCACGCTTCAGCCGGCGCCTGGGTGTTGGCCTTCGTGCTGTACCTCTGGCGGTTTTTCCCCTTGCTGATTCGCCCACGCATCGACGCGCCGGTCAGTCCGGTTCTCAAGCCGCAACTGAATGCGGCGCGGCGGCGCACGCCGAAATGACGGGAGCCTCCTCATGCGTTTGACGCTGATGACCGACTACGCACTGCGACTGCTGATGTATGTGGCGCAGCAGCCCGAGCGCCTCTGCACCATCTCGGAGGTGGCACATGCCTACGAAATCTCGGAAGCCCACCTTATGAAGGTGACGCACCTGCTCGGCCTGCAGGGCTGGATCGAGACTGTTCGAGGCAAAGGAGGCGGTATGCGCCTCGCACATGCTCCGCGCGACATCAACCTGGGCGCTGTGGTGCGCGGCATCGAGCCGGACTTCGCCTTGGTTGAGTGTTTTGCGACGGGCAGCCGTTGCGTCCTCACGGGACGGTGTCACTTGGCCAACGTACTCGGCGATGCACTTCAGGCCTTCACGACCCACCTGGACGGATTCTCGCTGGCAGACTTGTTGCCCGGCACTGACCTGCCACTGAAAGCGGGCCAGCGCATGACGCTAGAGCGCAGGCGGGCGGCATGAGGATTTGCCCTTGAGCTACGGTCTCCTGTTGACACTGCACCTGCTGGGTGCCATAGCCTTCGTGGGCACGGTGTTCTTCGAGGTGGTGATGCTTGAAGGCGTGCGAAAGCACCTGCCGCAAGCGACTGTGCATGCCGTGGAGCGTGCGATCGGCAACCGGGCCACTGCCGTGATGCCTTGGGTGCTGTTGCTGCTTTATGTGGCAGGTGCCGGTCTGGCCTGGCAGCACCGCGCGGCGCTGGCACAGCCGCTGGCCAGCAGCTTCGGGCTGATCTTGATGCTCAAGATCGCACTGGCGTTCAGCGTGTTCGGGCACTTCATTACTGCCATGTTCTGGCGACGGCGTGGTGTGCTGGGTGGGCGTCGCTCGCGTCGATTGCACCTGAGCGTGTTCTGCCACGTGTTGGCCATTGTGCTGCTGGCAAAGGCCATGTTCTACGTGCAGTGGTGAAGCATGGCACTGGTTTCTATCCACTGATCACCACCTCGAACGCCGGACTCGCGGTTGGATCTGCGCGACTGACGTTCAAGCTTGACGGGAACTTGTACTTGTCAGTCTTCCTTTTTGCGTAGCGGCGTATCCGACCTAGCTTCTTCTGCTTCTCGCGCTGCAGAATCGAGGGAGGTCCCGGCCGCCGCTCCACCTAGAGCTCCCGCGACGCTGCCAGCAAGTCCGCCCACAAAAATGCCGACCGGGCCGACGGCCACCGCTCCGACGGCAGCTCCTGCGGCAGCACCTGCCATGACTCCCCCGCCCATAAAGGCCGACTTGCTTTCGCGTTCTGCCTCTTCGGGAGAAAGTGCTTGCTGGGCGGCAGGCGACGGATCCTGCGAAGGGATGCCGTGACCCGGTTTTGCCTGTTCCTCAAGATCGAGGTCGACTGAGCTTGAGCTTGCTGGCTTGTTAGGGTCGGCGGTCATCGGTGTTCCTTGGTTCGTTTTGGGTCGGCTGCTACACGCAGCCAACTCACTTTGTACACCGCTGGTTTACGTTGGGCTCTCGATGGTCGACGCCATCTGTGCGTTGTTTGACTTTGATCAGTTGCAGTGTATGACCGGAGTCGTGAACCCCAAGAAAACGGCGTAAATGCACAAGCGAACTGCTCTCCGCAGTACCGTGCAGTTGGCGCTCGGACAGACTGGCATGTATGTAAAGGGCCGTTGGTGTGCGTCGCCTCGGGCATGCGGCGCGTCGGCGGCCATGCCTTTGCGAGCACATTTACCGGAACGTTTCGGGATCGCCGTCTACACGTTCGATCACATTCTCAGGCTCGTCTTCGGTCTTTCTTTTATCTCGCCTCACTCGATCGGGTCGCGCCAGCGTGGTCAACCTCAATCGAAGCCGGTCCCAAGCGTTATGAACCCCCCCTTGCAGGCGAAGCCGGCCCCCGGCAGCAGGGGCGCAATTCACCGGAATAGAGCGAAAGACGAGGGAAATGGCTGTATTCGGGACAGCGGGCCGATGGCAGACGGAACCGGCGCACGGCGAGCGCCACCTCGCGCCGCAGGACGCTACAAATCAGGGCTGTTGGATGTCTGGGGTCGGCTGCCCGATTTCTCAGGGAGGCGACGGCTCAGCCGCGCGGCGGGACGCGATGCGCCCGCCGACTTCAGCTGCGCAAGACGATGTGCTACCGTCCGCGCCCTTCAGGGAGTGATGGATGAAGCAATGCAAGCTCGCGGTGCGCCTGGCAGCGCTCATGCGCGCCGCGATCGGCGCGGCGCTCACGGTGTCAGCGATAGCTGCTCATGCCGACTTCACGGGCAAGGTGATCCGCATCCTCGACGGCGACACGCTCGAAGTCCTAGTCGACCCTAAGCCCGTGCGGGTGCGCCTGGCGCAGATTGATGCGCCTGAGAAAACGCAGCCATTCGGGACCAAGTCCCGACAGGAGCTCGCCGACCTCACGTTCGGCCGTGAAGTGGTTGTCCGTGAGCAAGGAGAGGACCGCTACGGGCGGCACTTGGGCACTGTCCTGGCCAGCGGTCAGGACGTCAACAGAGCAATGGTTGCCGCCGGCATGGCATGGGCCTACCGGCAGTACCTCAAGGACACGTCCCTGTTGACAACCGAGGCCGCTGCACCCAGCAGCGGACGAGGTTTATGGGCAGATCCAGCGCCTGAAGCGCCGTGGGCTGGGCGGGCTCGCCGGCGGGCCGAGCGTTAATGAAAGTCAGGTTCCGATGTCAAGCGAAATCGCTTCATCCGAAGTGATAACTAACCTTGCGGCAGAGCGTGGGACTTGTCCCACATTGCGGTGGATAACTATGTGGAAATCGCGGCTGTGAAACCGCCAAGTTGTTGATCCGCATGGCCTGCCGACGCACTGCCTAGCGAATCAGCAATCTTCTATGCCGACGCCACGGCATAGCACTTCGGGACGCGCGATGAGCGCGTCCGCCGAAAAAATAGCTCCTCGTTCGTTTAAGCAGCGGCGTTTGTGAAAAGGCCACGCGCGCCGACTTGCCACCCTCCCCGTGGTTTTCTCCGCCGCATGAGCATCGCATTTATGGCCGCGCGCGTTCGTGCATCGCGCGTCGCAGCGGACCTCGTCGCGCCTGGTTGCGTCCAGCACGCCCCACGACATGAAGCGGCCGCATCCACAAACGGCATCGCCCGTGCGCTTGCCATCACCACCGAACGCCTGGCCCGGGAGAATCCGCGCGCCATCGTTGGCGATGCGATACGGCGCGCTTCTGCGTCCGTGCGGATAGACCACGCGCCGGCCGGTCTTGCACGTCGTGCAGTTGTAGATAACGGCGGTCATGCCTCTGCCGGCCAGCGCGGCGCTGCCATCAGAACGACCGCGCGCAGTGCTTCGTCTGGATCGTATTCCCGGCAACGATCATGTGATCGAGCACACGCACATCGACCATGGAGAGTGCGGTCTTGAGCGTCTGCGTCAGCATCTCATCGGCTCGCGATGGAGTCGCTTGGCCCGAAGGGTGGTTGTGAACAAGGATCAGCGCTGCAGCGTTGCGCGCCAGCGATTCCTTGATGACCTCGCGGGGATAAACAGACGTCTGTGACACCGTGCCGCGGAGCAGCTTCACGTATTCAATGAGTCGATGCTGCGAGTCCAGCATCAGCACGGAGAAGACCTTGTGTTCCAGAGTGCTCAGCTTGGCCTTGAGGAAGTCCTGAACGAGCTTTGGCGAGTCGAAGACGATTTCGCCGCGCAGCTGGTTGCCGAGGAGATCCTGTGCAGCCTGGAGCACCTCAGATGCGGCGGCTGGTCGGTACTGTCCGGTTGCGTCACGCGCCATGAGGACAGAGGTATCAACTGCGGTTTCGAACGAGAGGGAAAACTGCGACATGGTCGGCTCCTGGAATCGGGCGGGATTGCCCGGTACCGGCACCTGCACGGCGCAGCGCAGCTGTCAGGGCTCGTCGACGGCCGCAGGACGCAAGAGCGCGCCTTGGCGCGCTCGCAGGCCTTGACCGCGAGAACGACGTGCTACGTTGAAGGGAAACAGCAAGCCACCCATGCCTTTGTCTTGCTTGCGCGCTTTGAGGGAATCGTCCGCTGGGGATGTAGAAGGACTGCAGGAACACGCGAGCTTCACGAACAGGCATAGCCTGGACTGCAAGCCATGGCACCTGGATTCATGGATTGTCGTGAAAGTGAAGCTCACCATCACCGACCATCTGCGGCCCTTGACCGCGATCTACTCGGCGGCGGCCTGGACACCGGCACAGGCCGTTGTCAGAGGGGGAAATGTCGCAAAAGCTTTCGATTTTACGGCGGCGGCCGATGCTGCTTGCCGGCTAAGGTTGCGACCTCAGCGAATTCGGCAGGCATCAAACGTTCATGGTTCAAGATGGAACTTGATGACACGCTGTTGTTCTGGATGAACACACCACATGCGGGTGCGTTCTTTCCTTTATGCTGATTCGAGATTCCTTTTCCTTACCTCCCTACAGGGAGTCAGGGAGCTGAATGAGAAAAGCCCGCTGGATCTGTTGACGCAGATCCAAACGGGCTGTCCTCTGGTCGGTGAATACGGGTCGAACCGCACTTTGCAACCACGTGTCTAGCAACACTGCTTAGGACTCTACAGGTCCGGCAGTAGGTGGCGCAAGGAGAACATCCCGTCAACCCTTCGTCTGAAGGAGGCTTGGCCATGTGTCACGACCCCAAGGATGTGCATGTGCGTGCGTACAGCCGTACCCGGTTTGGAAAGACCGAGTTCGTTGTCGAGCATATGCGCTCCCACCCTTGCTTCTGATCCAGTCGGCATGAACCGCGCTACCAGGGGGCACTGACCCTTCAACCTGTACGACGGCTTACGCGCTGAAGAGCGCTGCAGGTTTCGTGTTTTCACGCTACTCCGGTCGTTGCACGCCGGCAACGGCTGGAGCTTTCTGTCGACCTAAGAGCCGATGCAGTGGCATCGGCTCTTCTTTTTTCAGCCGACGACCGTCGTCGAGCTGAGAAAAGCCCCTGCGGCCATGAGCGCGAGCGGCAACGCCGGCGCCACCCAGCGCACGATGCGCGACGAGCGTGTGTCGGTCCAGAAGGCCGCGCGCCAGGTCAGAAAGCTCCCTGAGAAGAACAGCATGAGCAAGACGCCATCGGGCAGGAGCGCGGCCAGCGCGGGGAACACGGCCTGCACGCCCCTCACCACTGGAGCCACGAATGCGGTTGTGATCGCAGGGGCGCACTAGCGGTTACGCTGGAAGAAGCCGGCTGGCTCGAAGTCCTCGGGGTAGTACTGGCTGTGCATCGGTGCATTCTCCTTGGTGTCGGTGTTGAGGGGCGACGCGCTCATGCCGCAACCCGGACTTTTGCCGCACGGCGATCGAGCGCGTTGTCTGGGCCGCGCATCGCATCGGCGATCGCGATGAATCGGCGCTTGTCGGAGCGCCGGACTTTGAAGTTTTCGTCGACCACGTCTTTGACGCGCGCCCATTGGTTCCAGGCGAAGCTGCGGCCAAGGCCTACCGTCGTGTTGCTGCTGGGCAAGCTCTCGCCGTTGCGCACGAGGTCTTCCCATGACGTGCCGAAGTCGACCTCATCGAAGCGACTATGCCGGCCGGTGAGCGCGTTGCGCTCCAGGACGAGCGCGTCGTCCATCAGCTCGGGTTGATGGGCAGCGAGCCAGAACAACTCCCAGTGCTTCGATGCAGGGCAGAAGAAGCACGCCGACTTGATCGGCACCAGGTCGGCGCCCAGCGCCTGGGTGATCGCGTCGATGCAATCGCCGCGCGCCCATCCGATGATCTGCAGCGGATAGGCGAAATCGAAGTCGCCGTCTTGCTTCTTGAGGCTGCTGGAGCGCTTCACGTCGGCCTTGCCGCAGTCGTAGGCACGCTGACTGTCAGTCTGGTAGGTTCCGAGTCCTCGACGTCGTTGTCCGTGTTCGAGAAGATCGTCACCATGGCGCCGCCGCTGTCGCCACGCGTAGTCGAAATCTTTATCAACGATCAGCTCTATTGGTCAACTCGGTACTGAGCCAGCGAGGCCGACATGAATCTGAGCACACTGGAATTGTGTCTGCTAGCCGGCTGCGCTGGCGTAGCCTTTGGTGTGGCTGCTTCGTCGCTCATCGAGCGGTTCCTGCGCCGGGGACAAAAGAAGGGCGACGGCGGCGAAGTCGCGCGACGCATGGTTCCTGCCCTGGAGGCTTTCATCGAGGAGTGCGCGGTGGTTGCGATCAACGTGCGGAAAAGCTCGCGCATCGCGCTGCCGAGAATTGCGATGCCACAGCTTGACCTGGCCGAGCACGATGTCAGCCGGAGGCTGTCGTCAGAACTGCTCGGCGCGGTGCTAGAACTGGCGTTCAAGGTGCAGGCGTCTGCGGATGCGCTCGCGTCAAATTTCAATGCCTCCAACTTGCCAGCAAGAGGAACGCCAGCGTTTGTCGACTTCTTCGACATGCGCCGATCGCAGTACAGCGTCCTGGGGCTTGAGGCGCATGAGCTGCTCGGGCGGATCGGCACCCATTACGGTCACGTGCCTTCGTTGACTGCAGCCGAAGCAATGAGAAGTGCGCTGGATGAAATTCACGGCCGCCGTGCGGCCGAGCATCGAAAGTCGGAGGGCATGCGGATCGTCATGAAGCTGATGCTGCCTGACGATCCTGATCTCTGGGAGCCGCCACGGCCTGACGCGACGCTCCAATGGATCGAGAAGCATCTGCCGCATAGAACACTTTCGGCCGCCGTGACGGCCTAAATAGGCTTGAAGGCTCAATCCCTTTGGACCCAAGAAGCAGCAATGCTGAACTAGTATCGATTCGACTCGTTGGACGAGATGGAGCTTGTGGATCTGGATAAGTTCTTCGCGGACATTTGGTATCCAGGCGCTGATGACTTCACGGTCGCGCCGCGGGCCAAAAGAAAAGGCCCGCCACCTTTCAGTGGCGGGCCTATGGAGATGCAAGGGCTGCTTAGCGGCCGTCTCGGTCCGAGTCACCCGGGATGGCACGCTCCACTGCGTTGCCGGCACGCTCCCATGCATCGCGAGTGGCGTGCTTGGCGTGTTCCCATTCCAGCTTCGACTTGCCGCGGGTCGTACCCCAGTCGCGGCTCAGTTCAGGCTCGACGTCGTCGAAGGAGCGATTTGGGTTGCGCGAGTAGGCGTCTACCCCATGGCGATAAGCCGGACCGTAGTCGTCGTAGGTTGAGCCAGGCGTGATGTACGGGCGGCTGGAGTAGTTTTCCTTCCAGTAGGTGTCTTCAGCGACTGGATCGGTCTTCATGCTCCGTCCTGCCACCGCTCCCGCCACAGCACCCACGGCAGCCCCGACGAGGGCGCCGACCGGACCGGTCATTCCTCCGACTGCGGCACCTGCAGCGGCTCCACCGGCAACGCCCCCGACTGCACCGCCCACGACGGCACCCGTTCCAGTAGCTGCGGGCTTGTCATTGTTGTCTGCCATTTTGCGTTCCTTAGAAGTTGACGAGGCCTTTAGGTTGCTCATCCTTGGCGCCCCGCGAGTGCTCAAACTTGCCCTGAAGACGCGAGCCGTGACCTCCCAGCGGCGCAATCCAATACCTACGTCCGCCGCCACTGGGATGCATCGAAACACTCTTTCTGGTGAGCGGTAGCTCGCCCACTTGTGTGCCCCAGGACGCTGGCTTAAACCGCCGATCGCAGCGCGATCCAGCGCGCCCTGAGGCTGCGCAGAGGGCTTCGGCTTGGAGTTGATGTCAAAGTGCATCAGTCCTTTGAGCAATCGCAGGCTGGATGGCATCGGGGAAATTCCTATGCCATCAAAGGCTTGAAGGCGCAAATCGAACGTAAGAGGACTCCTACAATGCCCGGAAATGACGTTCGTCAAGCCGATGGAGCCCAACCATGGATTCGACCTACGACAAGATGACCGAAGCGCTTAAGCGCGACGACCTGGTAGGCGCGCTGAAGGTGCTAAACGATCGGGTACCGCATCGCTACAGCGCGGTGTATCGCATGGCACCAGACGACTACCTGGTCATCGTCGCGTTCGTGGATAAGCAGGGCAAGCCCTGTCCGTCCTTCCTGCTTTCAGTGCACCGGGACGTGAGCTTCTGCCAGTTCGCCATGAAGCACGAAGATGGTTTCCGGACGAGCAACTCCGCCGAGGACAAACGCCTCGACGGGCACCCATACCAAGGCCTGGTGAACTCGTACCACGCCGCGCCTTTCATGAGCGTCGACGGAAGGGTCAAGGGCACTATCTGTCATTTCGACAAGGGGGCGCTGCCGCTACCCGACGAAGATTTCGAGCTCCTGCGGCTTGCATCGCGCGTCTTCCCGATTCATCTCCGCCAAGCGCTGGAGACAGTAAGGGATCCGAAGCGGGACAACGCGTGAAGCAGAGTTGAAAAATTTGCTCTGTAGCGCGCGAGCAAGCCAAAATAGTCGCGCAGAGCACGCGTTACATAAGAGGACTAAACCCTGTATTGCCAGAATGAGGACGCGATAGGTAGTCCTCGATCCAAAGGCGTGCTTTAAGCGCCAGGCGACGGTGAGCATCTTGTTCAGATTCAGCACCGATGATTGACAAGCGGCAAATCTGCGCTCCGTCACGTTGCACATCGCCAAAGTAGTGCATGGCTTCCCCTACCCGTTCTGAGCCCAGTGTCATCGTCCAGTCTGCCGGAGCTAGCGGGCCTCCGGGGTTATTGATGGTAGGGTGCAGATTCATCGGAAGTCAGCTCGAGTAGATCAGCAATTCTCACCTTTCGAGCTGGCAACTGACCCCCGTGGCAGTTGCTTTTCCCAAGCGCTGGTGGAATCGAGCTTCTTTCTTGGCGCCTATGCCTATGAAGGTAGTCCCCGCTCCATTCCATTACGCTGATGTGTGAGGCTTTGATCGCGTCCTCTTTGAAGAATTTCGACCAAGCATTGAGGCTAATCGCGCCCGAACAGGTGTGCTACCTCTTAGAGGGTTGCTCCGTCATAAAAAGGCCGCGCACGTTCAACGCAGCTAATCCCACCTGCAGGGCGATCAACGCCCAAGCTTGTGTGTAGATGCCCCAGACGACCCAGAGCACATTGCTCAGCAAAAAAACCCAGAAACCCGTATTGCGGCGCCCCTTTGCATTAGAGCCTACGAGATAAGCGGCGGCCAGCGAGGCGGCGAAGGCGGGCCACTGAACAAGATCGAGCCAGTTCATGATTCAGGCGGCGGCGGAAGTAAGCCCCTGCAGGCGCTGAGCGACTGCCTGAATCAGCGCGTCGGCGAAGCCACCCGGCGCGCGCGCCACGCGGCGAGCACTCGTACACACACGAGGGCGGGCGCTCCAGCTGATTTTCGCTCCAATGCGCTCAAGGGAGGCGACCAGCTCTACGTCCTCACTGGAGGCGAAGGGTCGGAAGCCACCAGCGCGCCGATAGGCCTCGGCAGAGATGCCCAGATTGGCCCCGTGTATGTGGCGATGGTCGTCTGCGTCGCAGTAGGTCTCGGCGAAGTGGCGCGACAGGAGCTGGGCGTGCTCCTCGTGAGGCGACCAGTCGCTGACTTCGACGGTGCCGCAAACAGCATCCGCATCGAGCGCAAGCTGATCCGCCAGCCAGTCGGGCGACACCAGCGTGTCTGCGTCCGTGAAAGCAAGCCAGCGCGCCCCGCGCGCGAGCATCAACTCGGCACCCGCCGAACGAGCCACGCCTACGTTACGCGCCTGGACCGGAAGGCACAGCGCGCCGGCCCTGGTTGCAAGGCCGCGCACTCCGCGTATTTCGAGAAGGCGCAGGAGTTCAACCAAACGGTGCTCGACTTCTTGAGACGGCGCGCCGATCACTAGGTCTGCTGTGCAGCGGTTGCAGACACTGAAGCGCCCACCGTAGACCTCCGGATCCGGCCAGAACCGGACATTTGCCCATACCTCCTAGGTGCTTGATGCTCTCGTCTCACCACGGTCTATTCTTCGCGCCCTTGCCGGATTGGCGCTCGCGGCTTTGGTCCACTGGGCGGCACCGGGCGACATCGACACCGCTCAGACCGGGGCATGGTTGGTGGGCATCGGTTGGGTTGCTGGCCTTGCGTGGGGCCTCATAGGTCGCGGGCGCTCCAAGTAGCCTGCCGGACCTCGACACCCGTTACAGCCTCGGCATGCGGCCGAATGCGGCCAGAACCAGCCAGGACCAGACCTTCAGAACGTACCTCCCGCTAGCGACATAAGACCTTTGCGTTAGCTGCCATCGGCGGATACCAGCGGTTCATCTCGCCGTATAAGGGCCCCGGGTGGCATATCAAGTGCAAACAGGAGGCGCTTCCTGTTCTCGGTTCGCAAAGCGGGCGATTGGTCGCTCAGGGCGAGCTAGCCATAAACGCCACAAAGGCGACCGCCGCCGCTGTGATCACCAGCGCCAGGTTATCCGCCACGTTCATGCCCTCAAAACTCCGCAAGGTTCTAAGAGCTGATTGCTTGAATTTGTAAGCCATGCCGAAGCGTAGGTCTAAAGTGCTCATCGGAGGGCAGAGCCCAACGCTGTACCCTTAGATCAATCCTCGGAAGCGTGAAAAAGTTGGCGGGCCGGCGCCCTTTCGTGCCTCCGCGCGTCGCACGCAGAAGACGTTCGCCGTACGCATGTCCTGCGCCATGGCATGCGTACAGCGCGTGGCGGATGGGCGTCGCGAGCCGGTCCGCCACCGGCAGAATCGCCTTGATGTGCAGAAATTACCAAGCAGCGAAACGCCGAGTGTTCTACGAGAAGCGCTCCGGGATCAAACTGCCGCCCGGGTGGTGGCCGCCGCGCGGTGGCGGTGGACTCCGAATCAATCCCACACACAGTTCGCGCCGATTCTGCGCCGGCCGCCTGAGCGCGAATCTGGCGACGAGGCTGGGCCAGACGTAAAGGTTATAAAGGCGAGGTTCGGTCTGCTGCCTGGCTTCGCGAAGGAGGTGAAGTACGGTTCCCGCACGTACAACGCCCGTTTTGAGATGGTCGCCACGCTCGCCAGCTTCAAATGGACATCGGGAAAGGCCAGGCACTTCATCGTGCCTTGCGGGGCGATCTGCGAGCCCGACTGGCGCACCGGCACATCCCCACCAGGTTCACTGCGGCTGACGGCAGCACCTTGGGCGGGGCCGGCCTCTGCCAACCGTGAAAGTCGCCCGGATAGGTCAACACCTTCACGATGCTGACGCCGACGATCACGACCTGATAAAGCACATGCACTGGCCCGACCCGACGCGCCCGCCCGAGACGCAGGACAAGGCGCATGGTGGTGATCATGCCCGAGGGGTTGTACGAGGCCTGGCTCGATGCGCCCGCGTCGGAGTCAAAGGACTTCATGCGGCAGTACCCTGCTGCCATGATGCTGGTCACCCCGGAGCCGCCGCCGCCGAAGAAGGCGAGATGGGCAACCTGATGGGCCTCCGCACTGAACGAGTTTGAGGAAACCTTCAAGAAGAATGGACAGTGCCGCCACTGAGGCGTGCATATTTCTGTGAACTCTAGCAACAGTTCCCTCCTAAACGGCAGAGAAAGCATGAACAATCGCTAGCATCCTTACGACTTCAAGAATAAATTTCATGGACATCGTCTTCAATGTCAACCCGTTGGGTATGGAAGGCCTCGGCGTCACGCTGGTTTCGTTGGTCCGGCACTGCAGCAAGCCCGAGACTCTGCATCTCCACTTTTTATGCTCAGGGTTGACCGTACAGGACAAGGAACATGTCCATAGGCTGATGGCGGGTGAGAACTTTGGAGGTGAAATCAGTTTTCTTGACTTTGATGCGGAGAAGGAGTTTGGGGAGTTGCGGTCTCTGCATGGTGACCGCACGGTCTACGGCCGCCTGCTTATCCCCGAGCGCATACGCGCACACCGCGCGCTGTACCTCGATGCCGATCTTGCCGTCCGACTCGACGTGCTCGAGCTGGAGCAGGAAGTCATCTTCCGCGGTGAAACCATGGCAGCGGTGTTCGGTTGCACGATTGAATGGACGATCGACCAGCATTTCCTCATGGACCGCATCGGCCTGCCGGCAAACACGCCCTACTTCAATTCCGGCGTCGTGCTGTTCGACCTGGATGAATGCCGGCGGCGCGACGCTTCGCGGACATGGCGCAGTTTTGCGCGTGATCACCGTGACGATCTCATTTCGCACGACCAGACGGTTCTAAATGCCTACGTTAGTGGGACATTCGTGCACCTTCCCGTGCGTTACAACACCGAATGGCCAGCCTCACTGAAGCGACCGAAGGACATAGACAACGCCATCATTCATTTCTCGGGTTCGCCGAAGCCCTGGGACCTGACTGGACGCTGGCTTCACCGCGGCTATTCGCTTTGGGCTTCGTATCAGACGGCTTTCTGGCACGGGCACTATGGCCGGTTCAATAAGCCAAAGTGGGGACGGACATGGAAGATCAAGTATTCGATCGCTCGAGTCCTAAAGAGTCGGCTTCTTTCATTGGGCCGTGTATGAACTGGGGTCTTGCCTAGAGGGCCGGTTGCGGAGCCAACTTCGAGGTGATGAACCTCCGGCCGTCTAGCGCTGGCGATAAGCCCCCTCGAGGCTGCTGAACCACGCGCAGTTCGCAGCGCCCGCATCGTAGGCACGACCGCAGACGCTCGTGAGCCTGGCGCAGCGGGCCTGGGGTGCATTGCTGGCGCGCGGCTGCTGCCCGATCGGGCATCCGCTGCAGGTGGATCCACTGCACGCCGGCGCCGTGGTCCATCGCGCGGCGCACAAGACGGTGCTCAGCGTGCTGCGCAAGCGCGTCAGATGAAGTAGCGGCGGCCGGAGGCGCGCCGATCGGGGCCGGTGCCTCTTGGACCGCCGCGGTCAAGTCGCAGCGCCCTCGCGTCGTGCCAGTTCGCTGCGCACGATGAGCGCGCCGGCCTTCACGATTGCGCCGACCGACTGGTCGTGCTGCTGGGACCTGGGCGAGGTCGCGCAGCAGCGTGCTCGTGGCGTCGTCGACTGTCAGGGTGATGGAGGCCTGCCCGCGTTCGACAAGGCTGCGCCGGAAGTCGCGTGCCAAGTCCAGGCCGAAACTGCGATTCATGGATGTCCAAGTCGAGAAAACACCGCGCCGCCGCTTGGGGACGGTCAAAATGTAACCCCATTGTAGTAACCGAATATTACAGGCCCTTCAGTGACAAGTCACATAAGCGGTTCACGAAACAGTGGACACTTCTTGTATCGAAACTGCATAATGTTCATAAATGTCACAGGCGCAGCATCCGCCGCTGAGCGGCCCGGCAGTCCCCGAGGCCGGCTTCATCCTCCGCACCATCAAGGGCCTCAATGCCTGGCTGACCGCGCAGCTAGAAGCCTCCGACCCGGTGTGGAGCTCCGACCCCATAGTGTCCGAGTTTGACGCCCTGCCCAAAGAGACGACGAGGCGTTGACCTGCACGCCGAATTCGCCAGCCAGAGCGTGACTTAGTTCTGTAGCCCAAAGATGGCTTTCGTTAGCTCGTGTAACCAAAGGTAGGAAAGTGCGCCACCAGAGGTTGCTAAGGTTTGCATGGGCCGCTTTTTCACTTCGCTGCTCTTCGTGCTCGCTCACCCTGCGGATGCGGCGACGCTCTTTCTGCAATGCCTACAACGGGCCCACTTTCTGGGCGAGCGCCCATTGCGGTCAATACAACGCGCTGATCAAGCGCATGCAATCGGTCGCAGATGCGCCCTCCGAGCTGCAGGTGCAGCAAGCTCAAGGCGCGAGAAATCGGGCGACGACGGCGCCGCAGGCGGATTGTTTCGAGCGTGGTCAGTACTGCGCGCGCCCGATCAACGAGCGCCGATCAATCGAGGCGCGCTATTCAACTGGCAGTGGCAGCCGCCCGAGGTCATCAATCCTGACCAGCAACGCACGGTGGCCATCAACTCTGCCTTGCGTGCAAATCATTGCTCGATGCAATAAATACCGGCAGCGGGCATTGCCGAGGCAGCTCAAGGGGCAACAACGTTGGTGCCGCCAAGCGGGTCAAACCTGTAGTGGTAGAAGCTCACGTCGAGGGAATCGAAAGCAGGTAAGAGGGGCAAAACCTCGCCGAGCTGCCCACCAGCGCGACATTGACCAGATGCCCGTCGGGCGCGAGCCGGTACACCGCGGGCCTGCGCGGCGCGACACGCGCGTTCAGCACCTTCAGGGCCGCGGACAAGCCACCGCTCTTGAGCGCTCCGGTCATAAGGTCAGAGGTTGCATCCATGAAGATTTGGCCTCAAAGATCAGCACAGCGATGCTGTTCCCTTTTGCTGGTAGGTCGAAAACCATCCTCCCTTTAGACCTCGGCCTACGGCGCAAGAAGCAGGGAAATTGCATACTTGAGGGAAAGCAAGGTTGAGTTTGAAGCTTCAAGGTCACTTTCTTCGGCATCACCATCAGGCACACTTCACTTGAGAGATCACCCGTTAGCTACTTCAGCGTGCCGAATTGAGTTGTGCCGGAGTGCGGTCGAGACGGGTAATTTTGAATCCAAAGCCGTGCACTGACTGCCAGTCGGCGGTGCGCTTCCTGCTCTGACGCGACCCCCGCGATGGCCAAACGGCAGACTGGCACGCAGTCACGTTGAACGTCCGCAAAGAAGTAGCCCGACTCGCCTCGCTTTTCTGAGTCGATGGTCATCGTCCAATCGGCGGGTGCCAGCGGCGCCCGGGGTCGTTGGCTGTATGGGAAAAATTCATTTCGCTAGGCGGCTATCTTGTTCCCATGCATCGATCGTATAAATAACTAAAAGGACGCATGCAATCGACCGGCCGGATCTATTACTTGGACGCAGCACGAGCACTGCTGATGTTCCTCGGCATCCCGTACCACATCGCCCTCATCTACCAGCGCGGGAATTCATGGGCGTTCGCCACATCCCCTGAGACCAGTCTGGTCCTGGACTACCTCGCCCAGGCGAGCCACACTTTCCGAATGCCCGCGTTCTTCCTGCTGGCCGGCTACTTTGCCATGCTAATGCTCGAGCGCAAGGATTCGGCGTCCTGGCTCAGCGGGCGCTTCGTCAAGCTGGGTGTGCCGCTGGTGGCCGCCGCGCTGCTGCTCAACCCAATCTCTCTGCTGACCCAAGACGATGGCGTCGCGCTCGCCCGCACCCTGGGCCATCATTGGCTGGCTCACCTGTGGTTCCTGCCGACACTGCTGGTCATGTTCGCTGCCCTGGCCCTAATGAAGGCCACGCCGCTGCTGCGCTGGTTCGAGCGCCTCATCAACTGGGTGGTCTGGCATCCGGTGGCTGGCATCGCGGCGCTCCTGCTGCTGGCCGCTGGCATCGGCGGCACCGGCTCTCTGCTAAGCACGCGCATGCCCCACTTCTTCGTGCTGCACGCCACTCTGCCGCCAGCCATTGGATACATGCCGTTCGTGCTGCTCGGCGCGGCCATGCGGTTCAACCCGAAGGTGTTGAAGTTCATGAGCACCTGCTCCCTGCTCGGTCTTATCGCCGCGCTCGTACCTCTCGCGTTCGTGCTCCTCACGAGCTGGAGCGGGCCGCTGGTCAACATCACTCGCTTCTTGGCGCTGACGATAGTCGCGATCGGCCTGACGCGCGCGACGATCACGCTTTGCTGCCTCCTGCTGGATCGCCCGAGCCGCCGGGTGCGCAAGCTGGTGGACGCATCGTTCACGATGTATTTGGTCCACTTTCCGCTCTTCAACCTGTTCTTCATGTGGCTTGAGCCGGCGGGCCTGCAGGTGTGGCCCGAGTTCCTGGTTCTGGTTGCCGCTGTAACCGCCGCCTCCTATGCTGCGCACATCGTGATCGCGCGCAACGGCATCCTGACGTTCATGTTCAACGGCGCGCGCGCCAAGAAGATGGCGCATTAATCTTCTTGCACTACGTCGATTCACTGTTGTCGGTGTTCTTTTCCTGGACCGTCGGCGTTGGCCACGTCGCGATAACCGCTTCTCACCCATCCGATGTGCCGGTCGAGATCCTTCCGATGGAAGAGTTCACCTGTCTGGAGTCCAGCCGCTGGAACGGGACGGGGCGCCAGGCACGGCTTTCGCACATCGAGTCGTTCTGGGGGCTTGCCGACCCAGCGTTCTGCGACGTCCCCGGGGCTGAGAGCTTCCAGACCTTGCTGGATCGCGTCGACCGCACGCTGGCGCGCTTCGAGGCCTTGAGCTTGAGCACGCCGACTTGCTGGAAGAGTGCGATTGATGGGGCGCCACAGTTGATAAAAAGGAACGATTAGTGTAGGGCGATCACGAGGAGAAAGTGCTGCGCTGAGCTGACATGGCACGGCTTCAGACCTACTTCCCAGGCATTACTTGGCTCGGAATGATGGGCTTCAGCTCGGCCATCGAACCTTCGGGTGCAGACGCTTGGTCGGCCGGGTGCCATTGCACCATCACAAGGCGGGCGCCCCGGCTGGCGGGCTTGATCTTCCAACTATGCGGCTCTTCGGTCCACCAGACTCCCTCACCTCGCTTTAGCGTGCCCCCACCCACCCGAAAATGGCCATCTAAGGTCATCAGGAGGCCGTGGGCGCTTCGCTCAAGCGTTGCGGGATCCGATAACACGCGCAAGGTACCGCGCCCACCGGCGCGCCGCACCATCAGATTCAAATGGATGGAACGGCCACCCAGCATGCTGCAGGTCATGGCGGTGTCGCCGTCGAAACACAAAGGCATGTGTGGGGTGTCGAGCAGCTGGTCAAAGCCAGGGGCGCGCAGGCGCACGCCCTCACCGTCGAGCAACATGACCGTGTGGTCTGCGCCCGAGACGACCGGAAACGGCCCCTCGAGAGAGATCGTGGCGATGCCTACCTGCCAGTCGAAGCTGTCTAGACCTGCGCTTGGCGGAAAGCGGACGATCTCCTGGGAGGTAATACTGCCGCTTTTACAATGCGCAGCGGCCAGAGCAGAAAGCGAGAAACGTTGCGGGGCCATTAATTCGATTGATGAAGGGAGAGTCGAGATAGGGCGGCGCATGCCGCCCGCGGCTGTGCTCTGAGCGGCTCACGAGGAGCCCCCGCCGCTGAGCACATCCCATACTGTGCGCGCTAGGATTCTTTAGATCGATTCAGATCGACCGCTCCGAGGCATAACGGACATCGACTGCACTCGCTCTGCGTAGGACCGTTACGGCTGCTCACCTGCCACAAGCCGGTGATGCCCGTCCGCATCTGGCAGTGGTGCGGCCAGTGGAAGCCGTAGATTCTATGCTGACGCACCATGCAGGGTGTGGACCGACGAGGCTCATGTCGCGCTTGAGCATGTTAAAGAACTGCGGTAATTCGTCCAGACGCGACTTGCGGATGAACCGGCCTACCGGGGTGGTGCGTGGATCGTTGTCGAGCTCTGGAAGGTCTCCCACTGCTTGCGCGTCAAGCTCCAAGTGTCGCGCCAACACCCTGTCGACGCCGCGGACCATCGAGCGAAACTTGTAGAAGCGAAAACTTCGACCGTTTTGTCCAAGGCAGGGCTGCCAGTAGTGCACCGGACCGCCGGAGCCGAGTCACACGGCGACTGCCACCAGCAAACAACCGGAGCGAACAAATTGAAAAAAACAGGGCGCCAATGACGTCCATCCTGCGCTTCACCACGCGCAGGACCGAGGACAGGCAGTAGGGGGAGGAAGCCGCAACGGTGGCGAGCCGGGTGGGCATCTGTTTGGCAACGGGGTCGCGCGATACCTTGACGAAGATTGCCGGCTCAGGTTGCATAAGGGCTTTTGATCTGTGAATCTTTCACAGACTCCCATACTCGTCGCGACTTATCTGTAAGACAAAAGCCACCCCGACCGACCGCCCGGGGGCTCTCGCCACGCCATAGTTCTCGCGCGCGGCGACATCCTCGCCCCTGTCTTCCTGACATCGCACCGCAACAGACCGTCGCGGCGCCATCTCCCCAGTTTCGTTCTCAGACGACCGGTCGTTTCAGCGCTGTCTGTATTTCTCATGCTTCTGTCTTCCATAAGACTGGCTGTCCAACACTTGGGGATCTCCTCGCCGGCATCGTTGTGGTGCTCCGCGCGGCTCGATTTGCTGCGAACGCGATGGTGAGGAAAGGGCACCCGAAGGAGAGTGCTGCCCGACGTCATCGCGCAGACGATGCATCGCTGCTGGTGATGCGGGCCTACGGGCATTCGCGGATCCGGCAGCTTGTCGTCGGCAGCACGACGACGACGCTGCTGTAGGTGAGTGCAGTGCCGGTCCTAAGTTGCGTTAGGGCGCAATCCAAAGACCAATTCACCCGAGAGAAAGATGAAGCCCAGCAACAAACCGCGCCACCACGGTTTTGAGACGCGCAGTGCTACCCATGAGGAGGCTGAATACACCTGCCCCGTGCATATCGAGGTATGCCATTGGCGCCTTAGCAGTTGTCCGATTTGCGGGATGGCACTGGAGCCTGTGGAGACAAGCCCAGACAACTCCGAACTCTTTAGAAGGGTCAAGCGTTCGTGGGTGGGCCTGGCGCTTAAGCGCTGGTGGGGCTCTCGGTGAGCCGGTACAAAAAACACCACCCCGCTACGAACACCGCGTCGACCCTGGTGATCGGTGGCTAGGCGCGCGAGCGTGAGAGACTTCGATAGGATCGTCTGATCTAATTCGAGACCATGGACGGGACCATCGGCAGGATGGCAGCACCGTTCAAGAGTGGCGGCAGGGTGGCGGCCCTAACCGTGCGTAACCAGCACGTACCGCAGCGCTACAGCGCCGTCTACCGGCTTGCACCCGACGGGGCACCTGGTGAACATTGCTCTCGTGAACAAGCTGAACGAACCCTGCCCCGGTCATCTGGCTGGCGCCCCTACGAAGAAACCTTCTGCCAGTCCCGCACAAACAATTCAGCCGTAGACGAGCAGCTCCATGGAGGAATCCGTACCAAGGCGTCATCAACTCCTACCGTTCGGCCCCTGTCGTGAGCACAACTGGCCGGGTGTTGGGGACCATTTGCCACTTTGATCCAGCGGCGTTGTCCTTGCCAGATGAAGAGTTCGAACTTCTTCGGCTTGCCGCGCGTGCCTTCCCCGAATACCTGCAACGGTTCGGACGGTGGACCGGCGGAGCCTGCTTGGCTGACCGGTGCTAGTGCTGTCGAACGGCGGCTTACGGGAAACGTGAACCTCCGCTTGGGCCCTAAGCCGACCCTCAGATGGCCGCGATAGCGGAAGTTCATGAGTCGTCTGCGTGAATGCGCAAGTCGGCACCGGACACCGGGAAAGCCACGACGGCTAGCTACCGAGTCACTTCCTGGCTCTTGGCGAAGTGACGCAGTACGCTGTTGCGGCTCGCGCGGCATTTAGGCCTCACAGCGTCCTCTGCTTGACCATCTCGAGTCCGCTGGCAAAGGTGAGTCGGGCATGCTTATGGGTGTTCATCCGGTTGGCCTTCTGAGTGGATTGGGGGTTTGGAGACTTCCAGCCTTTCAAACCCAATCCAGATGAACCCCGGGTGCAAACTATTGGAGCTTCACAGCTAGCCAAGTGCCGGCGTCTGGCCGACGGCTGTTGACCTACGCAAGCAGGACCTTGCCTGTGCATATCGACACCCATCGCGGCCAGACGCTCGGAAAGCCTTGACGGGTTGCTCAGGCTCAGGGGCGTGTGGGTGTTTCTGAGGAGGGCGCCAAGTAATGCTTTTTTCATCAGAAAAGCGACTTATTACCTGCCTGCCCCCAAGTTCAACAGGTAACAATAAGTACTCAAAAACAACAACGAGGAATGAGTATGACGGTCTCCTGCCGATGGGGCATCACCTTCAAAGGACTGGTCGCTGCAGTGACTTTGCTGGTGCTAAGTGGCTGCAGCACGCTGGTCACCTACTCCGCCAAGCCGGCGATGACGGGTCAGTCTGTCCGCTACGCGCAAGGGGTAGCCACCGTGTCCGAGAAAGACGACCAACAAGAAGTGTTCATGTACGCCACCTTCAAGGCACAAGGCGTGACACAGCCGACGTTCACCATCGGCTTTGCGAACAACTCAAGCGAGCCCATCAACTTCACGACGGACAACGTGAAGGCTTTCTTCCGCGGGCAACCCGTTCCGATTTATACGTACACCGAGCGCATCGCAGAAATTCACTCCGAGCGGCAGGCCAAGCAGATTGCGATGGCCATCGTCGGAGGATTGGCAGCAGGCGCAGCGGCTTACAGCGCGTCCCGCCAAACGTATACGTCGAACTACTCAGGGTACGTGAGCGGCCGGCGCGGCATCACGACCTTTGGTGGTAGCAACAGGACAACGGTCTACGACCCAGCGTCCGGATTGCTCGCAGGCGCCGCGGTGGGTGGCGTCACGGCACTAGGCATCCAGCAAATTGCCTACGACGCGAAGAACCAGGAGCAGTACGCGAGCAATATTCTTCAGGCCAACACTGTCGAGCCGATGCAAATCGTGACCGGCGACCTTGTTCTCAAAACCTGCTGCGACCCGTATCCGAAGCCTGACGACCTGGTTCGCTTCGAGGTGACTGCGCGTGGCAAGACATCCGTATTCGAATTCCTGCGGGCTAAGGTCACGCAATAGGTCGCAACTCTCGGCGAATCCTAACCAATCTTCCTCCCTGCTGTGCACGGATTCGTGCAGCGCACCGGGACGTCATCCACTCCCGGTGAGCCCGCAAATTCATCAATCGCTATCCCAAGAATGAATATCCAAAAATGGAGTGCCCTCGCTGGCCTGAGGTTCATCCTCGCGTTCATCGTTGCCGTGAATCATCTGCCCGAGTTCGTACCAATCGGCACCTGGGAATTCGTCCCGAAGTTCGGGGCTTTCGAGGCGATACTGGGCTTCCTCCTCGTCAGCGGCTACTCCATCGGAGCTTCCTACTCGAAGGAGGCTGAGGGGTTTCTCTGGCGGCGGGCGCTCCGAATATATCCGGTCTATATTGCGGCAATTGCGCTGACCTGTGTCGTATTGGCGCTTGAGCATGGTACGTTCCCGTCGGCTTGGCTGGTCTTGGTCAATGTCCTCTTTCTGAACCAGATTCTGACCACCGAGTCCTTTGTGGGGCCGGCTTGGACCTTGGCTCTGGAGGTTTGGCTGTACTGCTTGACTCCATTCCTCTTCAAGCTTCGGGCTCCGACGCTGCGCGTGCTAATGACTGTGTCATTCGGAGCTTACCTGGCATACACCTGCGGCCGCACGCTTTTCCATTGGGATTACTTCGCCGGGGTGGGCTACGGCCTTAACCTCTTGTTACTGTCCTTCATCTGGTTGGCGGGCCTTCGGCTCGCGCGAGAGCCGGAGAATTCTCTTTCCATCCTGAAAGAAGTCGGTTGGATGTTCACGCTGCACATCCTGCTTGCTACTGCTATTCAGTTCGCATCTAGCTGGAAGCGCGGCATGGTTGACGAATTTCTTCAAAGCGGAGTCGACAGCTATGCCTTTCAGGCCTTCACATTAGTCGTCGTACTATGGGTATTCAAACGGGTTACGTCCGCGCCTGCATCGAGTGCGGGCAGCTCGACAACGCTGCGACTGCTTGGCGACATCTCCTATCCGATGTACGTGGCCCACATCCCAGTGTTCTTTCTCCTGAAGCGTGCTTCACTCGAATCTCCAACCCTCTACCTCGCAATAGTCCTTGTGGTCTCGTTCTTTTTGTATTGGGGATTGGACAAATACTCGCAGCAACGTCGACCTGCTGCCGCAGACGACGCACTTGGCGCGCTTCGACCAGTGGGACAGACAGAAGTATGAGAAGAGCGCACAGGCATCACACCAGCTGAGGTATGGCCGAGAAGACTGCGCCGTACTGGAGCCAGGACGGACGACCTGAGTTCCTTGAGTAGCGGCCTGCGCTTCCTCCTCTATCGCAGCGATGTATGGCCGGCGCCGTGACGGCCGGCTTGAGGTCAAAGAGGTTGACGGCCGAGCCCTCGTCGTACGAACGGCTCCGTCGCAAGATGAAATTTCGTCACGCTGCGGTTGCTTGCTTGTCACGCCGAAGAGGGAACTTGTGGGAAGGCAAGAAGTTAATCATCGGAACGAATGGGCGGTCGGTCGGTCGGCCACTGCCTTCCCGCCTTCCCGCCTTCCCGCCTTCCCGCCTGTCCGCTAAACCGTCTCATCTCGAGCCTGCCGCTCTATCCGCTCAGCGGACCGGGCTGGTTGTCCTGTGCGCCGCAAGCTTCGTGCGATACGTGGAACATCATCGACGGCATCCGCTGTAAGACTTAGAGATTCCGCCCCGCTGGGGAACGTGCGATTCTGACCGAATTCTGCCCGACAGGAGCAGTCCCGTCCGTGTCTCGGGGGCGTCGGCTGCAGCCAGCACGTTCACCCGATGAACGTTGCTGAGACGAGTTGCGAATCGGGGCAGGCCCATCGCACAAAGCGACCTTCTGGATAGACGTCCGCCTACAAAATCGCGAAAGCACATCACCTAGCGTGGGTTAATGCAACCTTCCATTCCTGCAACCTGCACCTCGTGCGGACGCCTGAATCGAGGTGATGCAATGTTCTGCAGCGGCTGCTTGAAGCGCCTGCCCTCGTTCGTTGCGACTGCCCCTTCCGCACTTGAGACCATGCGACGCAGAGAGTTGGATGCATCTAGGGGAGCCGCCAGTAATGCGGCTGTCAGGCCAACCTCTACCCCTGTCAGCTTTCCACTCTGGCTGCCCGCAGTACTGTTGGCGATGTGCGCTGCCTTCTTTGGCTGGGTGGCTTCGATGACCGCTGTGAGTCCGGCACGGCTGCTGGTCGCGTCGCCTTCCTCGCCTGAAAATATTCCGCCTACGGTGTCCACTTTGCCGTCGCTAGCGCCGTCGCCTCTGCAGGCTGTCGACTCGTTATCCGGGGCGTCCCGAATTCAAGACCGAGCAGAGGCCATCGATGTCCTCGTGCCTTCGGCCGACGAAAATGATGGCAACGCTAGGGTGAAAGAGGCCGACGCATTGGCTGTTGTGTGGGGGTTCTATCGCGCGCTGGCCTCGGGTGACGGAAGAGCCGCGGCGAGCGCCGTGGCGCCCGGCAGGCGCGACTTCCCTGCCTTTCGCGAAGAACGGATTTCTCGTTTTTACGGTTCACTACGCGAGCCGCTAACCGTGGAGTCGCTCCGGCCAATTGCGGCCAACCGGTTTGAGGCAAAGTACAGCTATCGAGCAACCCGCACGCCGTGCCGCGCGACGGCGATAGTGGAAACCGAGGTTGTCGGCGAGCGTACGTTCATTCGAAGAATTCACGCGACGTGCTGAGCTGGTTCCGAACCCACGGAAGTTCGGCGCAGCTGCCCGGTTGAAGCCCGCCTTGGAGCTTCAAGCGCATGCGTCCTCGCTCCAGGGCGCATTGGCAAGGCGAAAATGCACTGCTAGAACCCTCTGTGTAGCGCATCGCATGGACAGCGAACTTCAGCGAGACATGGCGTGGCAGCTGAATAGCACGCGTCAACGGGATGTTTGTTAGTCCCTGTACGGCTCCACCCGCACCAGAGAAGCTTGAGAAAACAAGTTCCTTGTAATCAGTTTTAAGGAAGCGCGCGGTTTGCGATTGCCTTAATCTCGTAAGTTATTCGCAAGGAGTGCCGCCATGTCAGCTTCTCAAAAGTGCTCCAGAGTCTTTCTTCGTTCGCTGGCAGGCTTGCGTTCAGCCGCCTTGTTTGCAACGACGCTGTCAGCAGGATTTGCCTGCGCACAGCCGAAAGACTTCCCTCCTGACGCCACACCGGTCACTGCCGAGTCGCTCAAAGGGCTTGCCGGCAAGAAGTTCGTTGGCAAGAAAGCGGACGGATATACGTGGACCATGGATTTTGGTGCTGACTATGCCTACCAGCTTTCTTATCAGGGCGGCATTCTTGATGGAAAGGTGCGCGTCGATGGAGACAAGCTGTGTCAGGACATGCGCAAGACGCTTGAAAACAGCTGCAATGATGTGCGTCTAAAAGATAACGTGCTCTACTACAAGCGAAATTCAAATGGCGAGGTGGTCACGCTTATCGCCCAGTGACCTGGGATGACGATTATGCGAACTGCGTGAGTGGCCGCTGGTGGTAACGCCGTTGGCGCCCTGGTTGGATGCTGAGCTACCGGGTACGGCGTAGTTCTGGTTCACGACAACGTGGTGAGCTCCTGGCAGCAAACCGATGTCTCCTGTCTGGCCTGTATCCAAGGTATTCAAGTAGGCGGCCATGACGCGGAGGAATCGCTGACGGCACGCTCGCCGTCTGAAAGAATGACGCGAGCTAAGAAAGGTCGGGGTAGCGGTCCATTGATGGTGTGAGCGACGCGAGGAAAGTTGGAACGTACGACTGGTTAGGAAGGCGCGGTGCTCGGACCGCGACGGCCGCTTTTGGCCGGCGGCGGCTGGTCGGGGCCGGCAACGCAACGGTCAGGTTTCATGGCGCGGTCGGCGCGCTACTTAGTTGCAAGGAACGCCGCCACCAAAGCGTTCGCATGCCCGTGTCCGACTTGGTGCTGGGCTTTCAGGCTGTTGACGAGTTCCATATGTTCAACGGACCCAGCTTCTCCAGAATATCCATCCAATGCTCAATTGACTCGCCGTAGGTCTTTTCGATGAACCGAAAGTATGAGGCGGCTCCATTTACCTTGTTGGTCTCGGGCATGGAGGGCTTCCTTTAGAGGGTGTGGGTGAGCTCGCGCGCCACGAGAGCTGGGCGTGGCCGCGTTTCGCTCGCCGCGAGCGACTTGGCACGAGACTGAACGTTCGGAGTTGGCCGATCCGAGCCGGGCGCGTCACCTCCGCGACCGGCCGCATGCTCACCACGCGACCGAGCCTCACTGCCTCCGGCAGCTCTAAGCTCGGAACCAAATCTTGAGCGTCACGTACGCCGCATAGCTCAGGCCAAGCACCAGCCAAGCAAGGAAGAACATGTTGGCCCAGTAATCACCAGCATCTGCTGCCAGGGTATAGACCTGCATCCGGCAAGCTTTGCCGACGCATGGCACCTCCCCCCGAACCAACGCGCGAAAAAACTCAAACAAGAGGTAGCAGGCCACGCAGGCAGTCACCAGCAATCCCACCGGCCCGACAAGTCCTTCGGTGCGTTCGCCGTTCTCATCCCAACGCTTCTTGCGAAGTAAGTTTTGCCCGCACTTGTACCAGGCAAATCCGAGTAAGAGCATCAACAAGTAGTAAATGGCGGAACGCATGTCGTCGAGTCGATGTGCTGTGAGGGGAAAGTGCGTCGCCGGAATGGTATCTGTGCGGGGAGCACGCATTGGCTGGCGGGACTCGGAACCCCGTATGTGCCGACCCGCCTTTCACAAGACGGTCCGCGTCGAGTTCGGCTCCTGGCCGGATTCTGCCGCAGGCATGGACGTCCGCTCCTGGCCGAAATGCAAAGCGGCTGGCCGCCAAGCGCGGACGTTCGCGTGAGGGGCGATTTCGGGCGCAAGCATAGCGTTGGACACCAACCCCCACGACGTGCATTCTTTCTAGTCCCTCGACTCGATGGGAGACCATCATGGGATCAGAAGCCAACGTTGCGTCGTGAACCGTGGAACAAGGGAAAGATCGTCGGTCAGAAGGCGCCCTTCAAACCCAAGGACATATGGGCGCTCCGAGTCCGCTTCCAAGTGGAAGATCGGATGCGCGAACTCGCACTGTTCAATCTGGGAATCGACAGCAAGCTTCGCGGCTGTGATCTTGTTTCACTCAAGGTGCGCGACGTCCGTCACGGCGACCAGGTCGCTTCGCGCGCTGTCGTGATGCACAAGACGCAGCGTCCGGTGCAGTTCGAGATCACGCACGGCACTCGTGAGGCCCTCCTGAAGTGGATCAAGCTTCCTGGGCTGAAATCCGAAGACTTCCTGTTTCCGAGTCGCATCCACAGCTCCCCACATTTCGGCACGCGCCAGTACGCGCGTATTCTTGAACACTGGGTAGTCGAGCTCGGTCTTGACCCGGCAGACTACGGCGCGCACTCCGTGTGACGGACGAAGGCGACGCTGATCTACCGAAGGACCAAAAAACTTGCGCGCGGTTCAGCTTCTGCTGGGCCATTCGAAGCTCGAATCGACCGTGCGCTACCTCGGCATCGAAGTGGATGATGCGTTGGAGATTTCAGAGCAAACCGAAATCTGACGCCGACTCCGCGCCACGAGCGCGACGCTCGCTCTGCACCGCTCCATTGCAGCATGTGGTGAGGTGCGGCGCTGGGCCCGCGCAACTTGGGGTGACCTCTCCGGTCGTCGTGCAGGTCCGCTTCACGTACCCAAGCGGCCATTCGATGCTCGGAAGTGAACGTCGGCAATCAGTCGATTGTGTTGAAAAACTCGCCTCGAATCTTGCCCGCATCGGCCATCGCGCAGGACTTGCATTCGATTTGACGAATCGAGCGCGCGCAGCGCGCCTTCCGGTTCGCCTCACGCGCTCT